>NZ_JBTLMO010000013.1:0-190253 GCF_054462255.1 Streptomyces sp. SD15
GGAAGGCGGGTAACCGCTGGAGGTGACTGGTACTAATAGGCCGAGGGCTTGTCCTCAGTTGCTCGCGTCCACTGTGTTGGTTCTGAAACCACGAACAACCCCATGCCCGGGGCCACCGGGTGTGGTGCGGTAGTTGATTGTTTCATAGTGTTTCGGTGGTCATAGCGTGAGGGAAACGCCCGGTTACATTCCGAACCCGGAAGCTAAGCCTCACAGCGCCGATGGTACTGCAGGGGGGACCCTGTGGGAGAGTAGGACGCCGCCGAACTAATTGTAGAGAAAACCCCTGTACCGGGAATCCGGTACAGGGGTTTTCTGCGTTCAGGGGGCCTCTTGAGACAAGAGGCCCCCTTTCTCGTTTGCTCTTACAGTCGTCCTGCGGCTTTGAGCGCCAGATACGCATCCGCGAGCGCAGGAGCCAGGTCGTCCGGAGTGGCGTCGACGACGGTGACTCCATGGCGCCGCAGCTGTTCGGCAGTGCGGTGGCGTTCCGCCTGGGCCTGGGCCGCGGCTGCTGCTTCGTACACCGCGTCGGTGGTTCCCCGAGCTGTCGCCATATGCGCGATGTGTGGGTCTGCCACTGATGCGACCAGGACTGTGTGGCGCTGGGTGAGACGGGAGAGTACGGGAAGTAGGCCCTCCTCGACGGGGGCTGCGTCGAGGCTGGTCAGAAGCACGATCAGGGAGCGACGTGGGGCCGTACGGAGTGCTGTGGCGGTGAGGCCGCGTGCGTCCGTCTCGACGAGTTCCGGTTCCAGGGTCGCCATCACGTTGACCAGGGACGGGAGGACGTCGCCCGCCGCGCGGCCCTGGACGAGGGCGCGTACCCGGCGGTCGTATGCGAGAAGGTCGACGCGGTCGCCGGCCCGGGAGGCCAAGGCGGCGAGGAGAAGCGCCGCGTCCATGGAGGCGTCGAGGCGTGGGGCATTCCCCACGCGGCCTGCCGACGTACGGCCGGTGTCGAGGACCAGGAGGATGTGGCGATCGCGTTCGGGGCGCCAGGTGCGGACGGCGACCGTGGTCTGGCGGGCCGTGGCGCGCCAGTCGATGGAGCGGGTGTCGTCGCCGGGGACGTACTCGCGGAGGCTGTCGAATTCCGTTCCTTCGCCGCGGGTCAGCACGCTGGTGCGGCCGTCGAGTTCGCGGAGCCGGGCCAGTTTGGAGGGGAGATGCTTGCGGCTGGTGAACGGCGGCAGGACGCGTACCGTCCAGGGGACTTTGTGGCTGCCCTGGCGGGAGAAGAGGCCGAGGGGGCCGTAGGAGCGGATGGTGACGCGGTCCGCTTGGCGGTCGCCGCGGCGGCTGGGGCGCAGGCGGGTGGTGAGGCGACGGCGCTCGCCCGCGGGGACCGTCAGATGGTGGCGCGAGGCGGTGACCTCGGTTCCTGGCTCCCAGCTGCTGGGTGGCCAGGCGTCGCGGAGGTGGGCGCGCAGAGGGCGGCCGGAGGGGTTGGTGAGGGTCAGGGTGACCTCGGCGGTTTCTCCTAGGCGTGTCGAGGTGTCGCCGGAGCGGGTCAGACCGAGGCGGCGTACGGGTGCGGCCAGGGCGGCGTCGCAGGCGCAGGCCAGGGCCAGGGGAGCGTTCACGGCGAGTATGCCCAGCCAGCTCGGTTCCCAGATGCCGACCGGCAGTGTGCCGAGGGCCGCCAGGAGGGCGGCGCGTCCGGTGAGTGCCATCAGCGGGGTACGGGAACGTGGGCGAGGATCGCGTTGATGACGGAGTCGGCCGTCACGCCCTCCATCTCGGCCTCGGGACGGAGCTGGATCCGGTGGCGGAGTGTGGGGAGAGCCAGGGCCTTGACGTCGTCGGGGATGACGTAGTCGCGGCCGGTCAGCCAGGCCCAGGCGCGGGCTGTGGCGAGGAGGGCCGTCGCGCCGCGCGGGGAGACGCCGAGAGTGAGGGACGGCGATTCTCGGGTGGCGCGGCAGATGTCGACCACGTAGCCGGTGATTTCGGGGGAGACGGCTGTCTTGGCGACGGCGGCGCGGGCGGCTTCCAGGTCGGCGGGGCCCGCTACGGGGCGTACGCCGGCGGCGCGCAGGTCGCGCGGGTTGAAGCCCTCGGCGTGCCGGGTGAGGACGTCGATCTCGTCCTGGCGGGACGGGAGAGGGATCGTCAGTTTGAGGAGGAAGCGGTCCAGTTGGGCTTCGGGGAGGGGATACGTTCCCTCGTACTCGACCGGGTTCTGGGTCGCGGCGACCAGGAACGGTTCGGGGAGGAGGCGCGGGGTGCCGTCCACCGTGACCTGGCGTTCCTCCATCGCTTCGAGGAGGGACGACTGGGTCTTGGGCGGGGTGCGGTTGATCTCGTCGGCGAGGAGCAGGTTCGTGAAGACAGGGCCGGGCTGGAAGGAGAACTCTGCGGTGCGAGCGTCGTAGACGAGGGAGCCCGTGATATCGCTCGGCATCAGGTCGGGGGTGAACTGGATGCGTTTGGTGTCGAGTTCCAGCGCGGATGCGAGCGCGCGGACGAGCAACGTTTTGGCGACTCCGGGGACTCCTTCGAGGAGAACGTGCCCGCGGCAGAGGAGGGCGACGACAAGGCCGGTCACGGCGGGGTCCTGGCCGACCACGGCTTTGGCGATCTCGGCGCGCAGGGACTCCAGGGAGGAGCGGGCGGTGCTCGGATCCCCGGCGTACCCGGCGTTGTCAGTGGTCGGGTCCATCATGGACGGCGTACCTCTCTTTCGAGGGCGTCGAGTTGGTCGGCGAGGGAGATGAGGGCTGCGTCGTCGCGGGGCGGGGGGCCGAAGAGGAGGGAATGCAGGGTCTGTCCGTCGCCCTGGAGGCGGGCGGACAGGGCGGGGAGCAGGGCCTCGGGCGCGTGCGCCTGGGCGGGGGATACGCCGACGAGGGGGGCGAGGCGGGTGCGGGTGGTGGCGCGCAGAGCGTTGGCGGCGCGGTCGCGGGCGGCCGCTTTGCGGTAGAGACGGGCGCGGCCTTCGACGGTTTCGGAGGCGCGGATCGCTACCGGGAGGCGTTCGGGTACGAGGGGGCCGAGTCGGCGTGCCCGCCAGAGGGCGGCCAGGGCTGCCGCGACGAAGAGCTGAAGCGTGCCCCAGAGCCAGCCCGAGGGGAGCAGGTCGACAAAGCTTTGGTTGCCCGCGTCGGTGGCCGAGGTGTCGGAGAGTGAGGGGAGGTACCAGACCAAGTGGGGGCGGGAGCCGAGGAGTTGGAGGGCGAGCGAGGCGTTTCCCTGCTCGTCGAGACGGTCGTTGTAGAGGATGTCGGGGGCGCCGATGACGACGGTGTCGCCGTCCCCTTCGAGTGCTGGGATGCGCAGCAGGGTGGGCAGGCCCTCGCTGAGGTAGCACGCGTTGGCGGTGAGATCGGTGGTGTTGTAGCGGACGCCGCCCGTGTCGGCGCTGCCCGCTCGTCGGGCTGCGGGCAGGTCGCAGTCGGGGGAGAGTGTCGAGTCGAAGCTGATCGCGGGGTCGGCGGTGACTCCGGGGACGAGGGCGTCGAGGGAGGGCGACTGGGGGGCGATCAGGATTGTCCGGCCGCCGGAGTTCTCGGTCGCCGTGTGGAGGCCGTCCTGCTGACGGGGAGTCAACAGATCGGGGGCTGCGATGAGGAGAGTGGTGTCGGGGCCGGCCGTGGCGCGGGCCTCGTCGAGGGTGGTGACCACGCGCGTGGAGACACCGCGGTCGCCGAGGAGTTCGGCGGCGGCGCGGCTGCCGTAAGGGTCGGCGGAGCGCGGGTCGAGGCGGCCGTGCTGGGTGCCGGAACGGATCGCGGCGATCGCGACGGCGGCCGCAAGCAGGATCACGATCGCGAGTGTGACACCTCGGGCGCGGGTCCATACCTGCCGGGCAGTGGGCGAGGCAGAGGTGGACGCGAGGGTGGCCCCGGTCATGAGGCGCCCCCCTGGCGGGTGTTGTGGGCCGTGCTGTGGACGCTGCTCGTGAGCACGGGTTTGGTGCGCTCCATGTCGCGGTCGAGCTCGGTGAGTCGGTGGTACGTGCCGGAGTCGGCGGCCCGCCCTCCGTATGTCACGTCGTCGAAGTCCCGGGCCGCGGCGCGCAGTCTGTCCGTGTGGGAGGGCAGGGTGCGTCCCGCTTCGGCGGCTGCCTCGTCCGCGGTGCGGCCGGGGCGCGGATCGAGCAGGGCGCGCTCCTCGAGGGAGCGGACGACGGCGCGCATGCGTTCCTGGACGGCCTGGTTCCAGTGGCCCTGGGCGGCGTGCGCTTCGGCGGCCGCGCGGTGTTCGGCGGCGCTGCGGGGGCGGTCGTCGAAGAGCGCTGCGGACGGTGCGGGAGTGCGGCGTGGGGTGCCGAGGCGCCACCACAGGGCAGCCAACACGGCCAGCACCGCCAGCACGATCACGACAAGTCCGAGCGTTCCGCCGGGAGTAGCGGCGGAGGCGGCGTTGAACAGCTTGCCGACCCAGTCCCAGAAGGCGTTCAGGGCACGCTGGACCAGGCTGGGGTCGTTCTCGTGGTACATCCGCTTGGACAGCTCGCGCTTGGCCGCCTCCCGCGCGGGGTCGCGCGGGATGGTCACCGGTGGTTCGTCGCCGGCGCGCGGCAGCGCGAGGACGGCCGTGGCGCCGGCGTGCGGCAGTGCCAGTGCCGCTGTGAGAACTCCCCCCGTCGGACTCACCGCATCAACTCCCCGGGGTGGTGCCGGGGGTGCTGGGGCCGTAGTCCTGGACCCCGGCGGCGCGGGCCAGGTCGAGGTCGAGGGCCTCGCGGCGGATGCGCTGGTCGATGTAGAGGAGCACGGTGACGCCCGCGGTGATCGGGAAGGTGAGCATGGACCCGATCACCGAGCCGACCCCGCTGACGATGAGGAAGGTCCAGCCGAGGTCGCTGCCGCTGTCGAGGAAGCCGCTGACGCCGTCGCCGCTCAGGGCCGCGGCGAGGAAGGCGAACGGGATCACGACGATCGACGCCACGACGTTGGCGATGATCGTGGCGAGCAGCTGGATGCCGAAGACCCGCCACCAGGAGCCGCGGACGAGCTTCGCGGAGCGGCTCATCGACTTCCGAACGCCCTGCTTCTCGAGCATCAGAGCGGGCGAGGCGAGCGAGAAGCGGATCATCAGCCAGAGGGCGACGACCCCGGCGCCGAGTCCGCCGAGGACAGCGAGTGCGGCGCCGGCGTCGCCCGCGCCGGCGAGCGCGATGATCACGCCCGGCAGAATGCCGATGGCGATGATCGCGCCGGCGATGAGCGGCAGCAGGAAGGTCAGCCCGAACAGCTTCGGCAGCTGAGGTCGGGCGTCGCGCCAGGCCTCGGTGGTGGTCACCGACTTGCCGAGCACCGCGCGGCTGGTCACGGAGGTGAGCAGGGCCGTCGCGATGATGGTGCCGAGCAGGGTGATGAGCAGGACGACGCCGGAGCTGAGCATGGTGTCGCCGAGGGCGCGGCTGAGCTCGCCGACGGTGGCGCTCGGGTCCTCCAGGGCGTCCGTGCCGGCGCTGTCATCCAGGACGAAGCCCTGGAGCAGGATGACCGCGATCTCCGTGACGACCGCGACGGTCAGGGAGATGCCCAGAACCGTGCGCCAGTACGTTCGCATCGTGGAGACCGCGCCGTCGAGGATCTCGCCGACGCCGAGAGGGCGCAGCGGGATCACGCCGGGCTTGGCCGCGGGCGGCGGCCCGCCCCAGTTGCCGCCCCAACCACTGGGTCCTCCTGGGCCTCCGTAGCCACCGGGGCCTCCCCAGCCGCCGTATCCGCCGCCCTGGCCTCCGTGGCTGCCCGGGCCGCCGGGGTGTTGGCCGCCCCAGCCCTGGCCGGGTGGTGGTGGCGGTGGCGGTGGGGTCTGGCCGGGGCTGTGGGGGCTGGGAGCGGACCACTGGCTGGGCGGGGGCTGCTCTTTGGACCACTTCGAAGGAGGCTCGGGCTGTTCCGTGCCGCCCTGGTTCGCGGGCTGCTCCGTGGGCTGCGCGGCGCTGGAGTTGTCCGCCTCCTGCCCGTCGGAGGGGGCAGATCCGGGCGAGGCCCAGCCCGGAGTGTCGTTCATCGTCGCTCCTTCACGGTGCCCGTCCGCGGTCGCGGCGGCAGGTTGGCAGCCATCGTGCCACGGTGTGCCCGGCATGGGACCGGCCGCCGTATGGGCTGCACTGCTTCTATTGTCCGCCCGGTACGGGGCAGACTGGGCGGATGGCTGATCAGTACGCGCAATCCCGAGAGAACGACGGGCCGTTGGAGATACCGGCGATCCGCTGGGACGAGCCGCCGGAAGGGCCCGTACTGGTCCTTCTCGACCAGACACGGCTGCCCTCCGAGGAGGTCGAGCTGGTGTGCACGGACGCACCCGCACTGGTGGAGGCGATCGGCACACTGGCCGTGCGCGGGGCGCCGCTGCTGGGTATCGCCGGGGCGTACGGCGTCGCGCTCGCCGCCGCACGTGGCTTCGACGTGGACGAAGCGGCTCGCGCGCTGGCAGGTGCCCGGCCCACCGCGGTGAACCTCGCTGTCGGCGTGCGCAGGGCGCAGGCGGCGTACCGTGCCGCGCTGTCGGGTGGTGGCGACCGGCAGCAGGCCGCCGGGGCAGCGCTCGCGGCGGCGCGGGCGTTGCACCGCGAGGATGCCGAGGCCAGTGCGCGGATGGCAGAGCACGGCCTGGCGCTGCTCGACGAGCTGCTGCCGGGCGGTGGCCATCGGATCCTGACCCACTGCAACACGGGGGCGCTGGTGTCCGGTGGGGAGGGGACGGCGTTCGCGGTGGCTCTCGCGGCGCATCGGGCGGGGCAGCTGCGGCGGCTCTGGGTGGACGAAACGCGTCCTTTGCTGCAAGGTGCTCGCCTGACGGCTTACGAGGCGGCGCGCAACGGAATGGCGTACACCTTGCTCACGGACAACGCGGCGGGATCACTGTTCGCGGCGGGGGAGGTGGACGCGGTGCTCATCGGGGCCGATCGGATCGCGGCCGACGGTTCGGTCGCGAACAAGGTGGGGAGCTATCCGCTCGCGGTGCTGGCCCGGTATCACCATGTGCCGTTCATCGTGGTGGCGCCGGTGACGACGGTGGACCCGGACACCCCGGACGGAGCGTCCATCGAGATCGAGCAGCGTGCAGGTCATGAAGTGACCGAGATCACGGCGCCGCAGGTGCCGGTGGCGGGAGCGGAAGCGGGCGGCGGGATACCGGTGGCACCCCTGGGAACCCAGGCGTACAACCCGGCGTTCGATGTGACGCCGCCCGAGTTGGTGACAGCGATCGTCACCGAAGAGGGCGCCGTGGCGCCCGTGACGGCTGAGGCGCTCGCCGAGCTGTGTGACAGGTCACGCCAGGTAACGATTTAGTTAATGGGATGATGTCGTTTATGAAGGGACGAGTCCTTGTCGTCGATGACGACACCGCACTGGCCGAGATGCTCGGCATTGTGTTGCGTGGTGAAGGTTTTGAGCCGTCTTTCGTAGCCGACGGCGACAAGGCGCTGGCCGCTTTCCGTGAGAGCAAGCCCGATCTGGTGCTCCTGGACCTGATGCTTCCCGGCCGGGACGGTATCGAGGTGTGCCGCCTGATCAGGGCGGAGTCCGGGGTGCCGATCGTGATGCTCACAGCGAAGAGCGACACCGTCGATGTCGTGGTCGGCCTCGAGTCGGGTGCCGACGACTACATCGTGAAGCCGTTCAAGCCAAAGGAGCTGGTTGCGCGGATCAGGGCGCGCCTTCGGAGGTCGGAGGAGCCTGCGCCCGAGCAGCTGGCCATAGGTGACCTCGTCATCGATGTCGCCGGTCACTCTGTGAAGCGGGACGGGCAGTCGATCGCGCTGACGCCCCTGGAGTTCGATCTGCTGGTGGCGCTGGCCCGCAAGCCGTGGCAGGTGTTCACGCGGGAGGTGCTCCTCGAGCAGGTGTGGGGCTACCGGCACGCGGCGGACACCCGCCTGGTCAATGTCCACGTCCAGCGGCTGCGCTCCAAGGTCGAGAAGGACCCGGAGCGGCCGGAGATCGTGGTGACCGTCCGTGGCGTCGGTTACAAGGCCGGACCGAGCTGACATGTCCCGGGACAGTGCCGCTTCGGCTCCCGGTGAGTCGGGGGTCCGCTCGGGGCGGCCTGTCGGCCGGAAGGTGACGGGCTCCCGCTGGGCCCGGTTCGTGGAGGGCGGGCTGCTGCAGGGCGGGGTCCAGGGCAGCCCGGTCCTTCGGCTGTTCATGCGCTGGGTGCGCCGTCCGCTGCTGCCCGTGATGCGGCTGTGGCGGCGCAACATCCAGCTCAAGATCGTTGTCACGACGCTGCTGATGTCGCTGGGCGTCGTGCTGCTGCTCGGCTTCGTCGTCATCGGGCAGGTGCGCAACGGTCTGCTGGACGCCAAGGTGAAGGCGTCGCAGAGCCAGGCCACGGGAGGTTTCTCGGTGGCCAAGCAGAAGGCGGACTCGGCCGCGACGGCGAACGGCGACGACGGTTCGAGCGCCGACGCCCGCTCGTCCACGAACGTCAGTCAGTGGATGAGCGACCTCGTGGTGTCCCTCTCCAGCGGTGGCCAGGGCGCGTTCGACGTGGTGACGCTCAGCTCCACCGCGGCCGGCAACGGCGGCGCCGGGCTCGGACCGCGTTACTCGGGCAATGTCGATCCGACGGTGAGCGTGCCGGAGGACCTGCGCGCACGCGTCGACAGCAGCACGCTGGCGGCTCAGAGCTACACCCGTGTCGTCTACAAGGACGACAAGGATTCGCAGCCGGCGCTGGTCATCGGCAAGCAGGTCAACGACCCCAACGGAGACCCGTACCAGCTCTACTACCTCTTCCCGCTGACGCAGGAGGAGAAGTCGCTGAGCCTGGTCAAGGGGACGCTCGCGACGGCCGGACTGTTCGTCGTGGTGCTGCTGGGGGCCATCGCCTGGCTTGTGGTGCGCCAGGTCGTCACCCCGGTCCGGATGGCGGCGGGGATCGCCGAGCGGCTGTCCGCGGGGCGGCTGCAGGAACGGATGAAGGTCACTGGCGAGGACGACATCGCGCGTCTGGGCGAGGCCTTCAACAAGATGGCGCAGAACTTGCAGTTGAAGATCCAGCAGCTGGAGGACCTGTCGCGGATGCAGCGGCGGTTCGTGTCCGATGTGTCGCACGAGCTGCGTACGCCGCTGACGACCGTCCGGATGGCGGCAGACGTCATCCACGACGCGCGCGTGGACTTCGATCCGGTGACCGCCAGGTCGGCCGAGCTGCTCGCCGATCAGCTGGACCGGTTCGAGACGCTGCTGGCGGATCTGCTGGAGATCAGCCGGTTCGACGCGGGCGCGGCGGCGCTGGAGGCCGAGGCGATAGACCTCAGGGAAGTCGTACGTCGTGTGGTCAGCGGGGCCGCGCCGCTCGCCGAGCGCAAGGGCACGCGGATACAGGTCGTCGGCGACCAGCAGCCGGTGGTTGCCGAGGCGGATGCCCGGCGGGTGGAGCGGGTGCTGCGCAATCTCGTCGTCAACGCCGTGGAGCACGGCGAGGGCAAGGACGTGGTGGTCAAGCTCGCGGCGGCGGGCGGGGCGGTCGCGGTCGCGGTGCGCGACTACGGCGTCGGCCTCAAGCCCGGCGAGGCGACCAGGGTGTTCAGCCGCTTCTGGCGGGCGGACCCGGCACGCGCGCGTACCACCGGTGGCACGGGTCTTGGGCTGTCCATCGCTCTGGAGGACGCCCGGCTGCACGGCGGCTGGCTGCAGGCGTGGGGTGAGCCGGGCGGTGGTTCGCAGTTCCGGCTGACGCTGCCGCGGACCGCGGACGAGTCGCTGCGAGGGTCCCCGATACCCCTGGAGCCCAAGGACTCGCGGCGTAATCGTGGACTTAATGACGCGGGACTGCCCCTCGGAGGCAGTGGCAAGCTCGCCACGGTGCCGGTGCAGACCGCGGGAGGCAATGGGGCACCGGCACGGGCGCCCATGGTGCCGCGGCTGGCCGGGGCGTCGCCCACGGCCGATCCGACGGCGCTGCCGGGCAACGGCGCGCGCGTGGTGCCGCGGCCCGCAGGGGCCGCGCGACGGCCCGACGGTGCGGCTGCCGCAGGTGGGGAGCGGACCGTGGAAGAGCGCGGCCGGGACAGCAGCGAGCCCGAGGAGCTCGGACAAGGGGAGGCATTTCGTGGGCGCTGACCGCGAGGGGAGCGGCCATCGGCGCCGCGGGCGCGTGGGGGCGTACGTCGGCTGCGGTGCGCTGTTGCTGACCGGGTGCGCCTCGATGCCGGACAGCGGGGATCTGCGCGGGGTGGAGTCCACGCCGAGGCCGGACTCGCAGGTCCGGGTCTTCGCGATGCCACCGCGCGAGGATGCCCCGCCGGCGGAGATCGTGCAGGGCTTCCTGGAGGCGTTGACCAGTGATGACGCGCAGTACGAGACGGCGCGCAAGTATCTGACGGCAGGTGCCCGCAAGGCCTGGGATCCGTACCGCTCCACGACCGTCCTCGCGGACGGGCCGAACACCGAGTCCGAGCGCGCGGGGACCAGGGAGGGCAGCGACGACGACTACTCGTACGCCCTGTCCGGCAGAAAGGTCGCCACGGTGGACGGGCAGCACGCGTACGCGCCGGACTCGGGCTCGTACAGCAAGACGGTGCACCTCTCCCTGCAGAAGGACAGCAAGCAGTGGCGCATCGACGGGCTGCCGCAGGGTGTGGTGATGGGCCAGTCCGACTTCCAGCGCAACTATGTGTCCGTCAACAAGTACTACTTCGCCTCGAACGCGCCTTCGGGGACGGGCCGACAGCTGGGGACCGTCGCCGATCCGGTCTATGTGCGGGGGGAGGTGGCCCCGATGACGGAGATGGTCCGGGCGCTCCTGAAGGGCCCCACACGCTGGTTGGACCCGGTGGTGACGTCCAGCTTCCCCTCCGGCACGGAGCTGGAGAAGGACGTCACGTCGCTGTCGCCGGACGACCGGAACAGGGTGACGGTTCCGCTGAACAAGAAGGCCGACCGGGTCGGAGAGGCCCAGTGCGACAGGATGGCGGCCCAACTCCTCTTCACCCTGCAGGACCTGACGCCCACGGGGGTCGACGAGGTGGAGCTGCAGCGGTCCAACGGCTCGCAGTTGTGTGTGCTCACCGAGGACCGGGCGGAGATCATCGCCTCGCACGGTACGGGCAAGCGGCCCGAGTACCAGTACTTCATCGACGGGAAGCAGCGGCTCGTGCGGCTGCCCAGCGGCAACGGCGACAAGCAGCCCGAGCCGGTGCCCGGTGCGCTGGGTGAGGGCGACAAGAAGCTGCGGGCGGCCGCGGTGTCGCGGGACGAGGACAGTGCGGCCGGGGTGTCGACCGACGGGAGTTCGCTGTACGTCGGTTCGCTGGTGTCGGGCGCCTCGCTCGGGGACGCGGTGCTGCACAGCCAGGGCAAGACGGAGGACGACCGGCTGACGACGCCCAGTTGGGACGGGCGGGGCGACCTGTGGGTGGCCGACCGCGATCCGAAGAACCCCCGGCTGCTGTTGCTGGAGAAGGGCGCGGGCGATCCGCTGGAGGTCACTGCGCCGGGGCTCGATGGGCGCGTCGAGGCGGTGCGGGTGGCCGCCGACGGGGCGCGGATCGCGCTGATAGTCGAGAAGGACGGCAAGAGTTCGCTGCAGGTCGGACGCATCGAGCGCGACACCAAGTCCGGAGAGCGGCCCGTCATCTCGATCCTTGAACTGCGCTCCGTGGCACCGCAGCTGGAGGAGGTCACGGCCATGTCGTGGGCCGGGGACAGCCGGCTTGTCGTCGTCGGGCGCGAGTCCGGTGGGGTGCAGCAGATGCGGTACGTCCAGGTCGACGGCTCCACTCCGGGAAACCAGGCGCCCTCCGCGTTGACAGGGGTGAAGGAGATCGCCGCGTCCGAGGACGATCGGCTGCCGCTGGTGGCGCACTCCGAGGAGGACGGGATCGTGCGGCTGTCGTCCGGGGAGCAGTGGCAGAAGGTCGTCAAGGAGGGCACGGCGCCGGTTTATCCCGGGTAGACCCGCGTGTTCGTCAGGGGATGGGCCCGCTCGCTTCTGGGCGGGCCTCACCCTGGCGGGTGACGGCTGTGGAGTTGTCCACAGGGCGTTGTCCACAGGGGTGGCCGGTCGGCCCGCGCGTTGGCACAGTGGTGGGCATGCGGGGGTGGTGGCAGGACCTCACCGATCTGGTGCTGCCGGCCGAGTGCGGAGGCTGCGGACGGCTTCGCACGGTGCTCTGTCCGGAGTGCCGTGCCGCTCTGAGCGGGGCCGCACCACGCCGGGTGCGACCGGATCCGGAGCCGCCTGGGCTGCCGGTGGTGCATGCGGCGGCCCCTTACGAGGACGAGATGCGCGCGGCACTTCTCGCCCACAAGGAACGGGGGGCGTTGACACTCGCGGCACCGCTCGGAGCGGCCCTGGCGGGGGCCGTGCGGGCAGGGCTGGGTCAGGTGCGCCTCTCGGCCCAGGAGGGATGGTCTACGGCCCAGGACGGGCTCCTGAGGCGTTGGAGCGGGCCATTGCGGTCCGAGGGTGGTCGGCCGGAGACGGGTGGTGGGCAGTCGTGGTGTCAGGGCGGTCGGCCGTCGGGGTCGGGGTCGGTTGTCGACGGAGTCGGTCGAGGGGCTGTGCTGCTTGTTCCCGTGCCGTCGTCGCGGCGGGCGGTGCGGGCGCGGGGCCACGATCCGGCGCGGCGGATCGCGCTCGCGGCGGCGGGGGAACTGCGGCGCACGGGGACGTCGGCCCGTGTGCTGACCGTGCTGCGACAGCGACGCGCCGTGGCGGACCAGTCGGGGCTCAACTCGCGACAGCGGCTGGACAATCTTGCGGGTGCCCTGGAGGTGGCCGCCGGTGGTGCCCGGCTGCTGGCGGGCGGTGGCCGGGTCGTGCTCGTGGACGACTTGATGACGACGGGAGCGTCGTTGACGGAGGCCGCGCGAGCCGTACGGGTGGCGGTGGCGGACGTCGATGCATACGCCGGGACGGTGTGGGAAGCAACGGGGGAACGGACGGTGGAGGTGACGGCAGCCGGTGTGGACCGGACACAAACAGTCCGGGGAATGGCGGGTACGAGCGGAGTCGGCGCCATGATCTGCGCAGCTGTGGTCGCGGCCTCGCCAGCGTCTTTCGAAATAAACCGGAACTGACCGAGAACTTCCATCGTTGCAGGTAATGACCGAGTCAATTCACCTGAACGGAGGTATGCCGCAGTAGAGGGTGACGACATCCGTCCGGGCGAGATATGTTCGGTTGTGAGGCAATGGTGCAGGCCGTACCTTGCGTATCCGAATGCCGTGCTGCGGGTTTCTGAATCACCCGCGGCAATGGGGTGGAGATCTTGCCCATGGGGGAGGAGGAGGTGGAAGTCACCAAGTCCGAGGTTCCGGGACTCACCGGGACCTGGTGCAAAAGGGAGATGCTCCGCCAGTGGAGCGGAGCTATCCGGGAACGGAGTTCTGCGTGGACATCGTCGTCAAGGGCCGCAAGACCGAGGTGCCCGAGCGGTTCCGCAAGCACGTGGCCGAGAAGCTGAAGCTGGAGAAGATCCAGAAGCTCGATGGCAAGGTGATCAGCCTCGACGTCGAGGTGTCCAAGGAGCCCAACCCTCGGCAGGCCGACCGTTGCGACCGAGTGGAGATCACGCTCCACTCCCGTGGTCCGGTGATCCGGGCGGAGGCGGCGGCAAGCGACCCGTATGCAGCACTCGACCTGGCGGCGGACAAACTCGAAGCCCGGCTGCGCAAGCAGCACGACAAGCGCTACACCCGCCGTGGCAACGGCAGGCTCTCGGCCGCCGAGGTCGCCGACCACGTCCCGGGCGCGGCGACGCTGAACGGAAATGGGAGCGTCGTCCACGAGGGCGACATGGACAGCGTGCCGACCAAGAAGATCGGCCCCCTCGAGGTCATGGGCGAAGGCCCCCTCGTCGTCCGCGAGAAGACCCACGTGGCCGCCCCGATGACGCTTGACCAGGCGCTCTACGAGATGGAGCTGGTCGGGCACGACTTCTATCTGTTCGTCGACTCCGAGACGAAGGATCCGAGTGTCGTCTACCGGCGGCACGCGTACGACTACGGCGTCATCCACCTCAGTACGGACCCCATGGTCGCCCAGGCCGAATCGGACGCGCCGGGCGGTGCGCTCGGCGGCTGACCCGCCTCCGGTGACGGCTGAACCGGTGCCCCTGGAGCGTGCGTGCGCCCCCAGGGGCACCGGTGTGCGACCACTTCGCTACCCGCTCTGTCACCGCACTGTCGTCCGGGCATGAAATCATGGCCGGACCGGCCCCAACCGGTGGGCCGTTGCC
This sequence comes from Streptomyces sp. SD15, assembly GCF_054462255.1. Classification (NCBI taxonomy): domain Bacteria; kingdom Bacillati; phylum Actinomycetota; class Actinomycetes; order Kitasatosporales; family Streptomycetaceae; genus Streptomyces; species Streptomyces sp. SD15. The sequence goes on from NZ_JBTLMO010000013.1 coordinate 14,156, forward strand.
TTGGGTTGGCGATGGCACGGGAACACGGGCCACGGGCCTTGCAGGGGGAGGAACGATGGCGGACAGCTTCGGACCGATGCGTGACGAGGATGCCGACGCCGTCGTCGGCATGGGCCCGAGTGCGGGCTCTCCACGTAAGGAGCCCATCAGAGTCCTCGTCGTGGACGACCACGCACTCTTCCGCCGCGGTCTGGAGATCGTGCTCGCGGCCGAGGAGGACATCCAGGTCGTCGGCGAGGCGGGTGACGGGGCGGAGGCGGTCGACAAGGCGGCCGACCTGCTCCCGGACATCGTGCTGATGGACGTACGCATGCCGAAACGGGGCGGCATCGAGGCGTGTACCTCCATCAAGGAGGTAGCCCCCAGCGCGAAGATCATCATGCTGACGATCAGCGACGAGGAGGCCGACCTCTACGACGCGATCAAGGCGGGCGCGACCGGTTATCTCCTCAAGGAGATTTCCACGGACGAGGTGGCCACGGCCATTCGCGCGGTGGCGGACGGGCAGTCGCAGATCAGCCCTTCGATGGCGTCGAAACTGCTCACCGAGTTCAAATCGATGATCCAGCGGACGGACGAGCGCCGACTGGTGCCCGCGCCGCGGCTCACGGATCGCGAGCTGGAGGTTCTCAAGCTCGTCGCAACGGGGATGAACAACCGGGATATCGCCAAGGAGTTGTTCATCTCCGAGAACACGGTGAAGAACCACGTGCGCAACATCCTGGAGAAGCTGCAACTGCACTCCAGGATGGAGGCGGTGGTGTACGCGATGCGGGAGAAGATCCTCGAGATCCGTTAGTCGGGTTATGCGAGGATGCGGGACAGCTCTCTGGTGAGCGGGTCGCGCAGCTCCGGGGCGTCCACGCGCTCCACGCGTACGTCCGTGCAGTCCACCCAGCTCGCGGCCTCCACCAAGGCCTGGGCCACCGCGGGGACGGCCTTGGCGCCGTCCAGGGTGACCTGCTTGGCGACCAGGGTGCGGCCTTCGCGGGCGGGGTCCACGCGGCCGACGAGGTGGCCGCCGGCGAGGACCGGCATCGCGAAATAGCCGTACACGCGCTTCGGCTTGGGCGTGTACGCCTCCAGGCGGTGGGTGAAGCCGAAGATCCGCTCCGTCCGAGCCCGCTCCCAGATGAGCGAGTCGAACGGTGACAGCAGTGTCGTACGGTGGCGGCCGCGTGGGGGAGTCTCCAGCGCCTCCGGGTCGGCCCAGGCCGGCTTGCCCCAGCCCTCCACCGTCACCGGGACCAGGCCCGAGTCCGCGATCACCGCGTCGACCTGCTCGCCCTTGAGGCGGTGGTAGTCGGCGATGTCCGCGCGCGTGCCGACGCCCAGGGAGCGGCCCGCCAGATCGACCAGACGGCGCACGCACTCCGTGTCGTCCAGCTCGTCATGGAGCAGCGCGGCGGGGACGGCGCGCTCGGCGAGGTCGTACACCCGCTTCCAGCCGCGGCGCTGGGTGCACACCACCTCGCCGTACATCAGCGCGCGCTCGACGGCCACCTTTGTGCCCGACCAGTCCCACCACTCGCTGGTCCGCTTCGCACCGCCCAACTCCGTGGCGGTGAGGGGGCCTTCGGTACGGAGCTGCTTGATGACCTGGTCGTATGTGCCGTCCGGCAGGGTGTGGTGCCAGTGCGGGCGGGACCTGTAGGCGCGGCGGCGGAAGGCGAAGTGGGGCCACTCCTCGATGGGGAGGATGCAGGCCGCGTGGGACCAGTACTCGAAGGCGTGCGGTCGTGCCGGAGATGCGCCGATGGAATCCGGCGTCCAGTAGGCGGTGTCGACCGTTTTGCGGCCTACGGCGCCCAGGCGGGCGTACGGGATGAGTTCGTGGGAGCGGGCGAGTACGGAGATCGTGTCGAGTTGGACCGCGCCCAGGTGTCGCAGGACTCCGCGGACGCCGCCCCTGCGGTTCGGGGCGCCCAGGAAACCCTGGGCTCGCAGGGCGATGCGGCGGGCCTCGTCGGCGGAGAGTTCTGTGGTGGGACGCGGGAGACTCGTCATGCCCGCACGATAGGGGGTGGCACTGACAATGCGGCTGGCCTGCGGGTTTGTGGGTGTGGGCGGGGGGGTGATTCGCCCCCGCCGCCCCTACCCGTCCCATCCGTATCTGGGGGCTCCGCCCCCAGACCCCCGTTCGGCCTGGACGGCCTCGTCCTCAAACGCCGGACGGGCTGGAGGGTGGCGGCAAGCTTGTCCTCAAGCGCTGGACGGGCTGGAGGGTGGCGGCAAGTACGGGGCTGTTGAGGGGAGGCCCAGGTCTGAGGGGAGGAGGGAGCCTACCCAGCAGTCTCGGCGTACGCCTTTGTTGTTGATGGCGGAGCGGAGGGTGCCTTCCAGGGTGAAGCCCGCTCGTTCGGCCACTGCGCGGGAGCCCTTGTTGCCCACCTCGGCGCGCCATTCCAGCCGGTCGATGCCGAGGTTCGTGAAGGCCCAGCGGGACGCGGTGAGGGTGGCTTCGGTGATGTAGCCGTTGCCGCGGTGCTCCTTGGCCACCCAGAAGCCGACCTCGCCGACGCCCAGGGAGCGCATGGTGATCGCGAGCATGCCCACCAGTTCCCCGGAGGGGACGAAGACGCCGAAGGTGAACACGGAGCCGTCCGCCCAGCCGTCGGGAACCATCTGGTCCGTGAAGCTCGACGCGTGCTCGCGGAGATACGGCGAGGGGATCGTGGTCCAGCGCTGGATGTCGGGGTCCTGTACGGCGTCGTACACGGCGTCGGTGTCGTGGGAGCCCACGGTGCGCAGGAGCAGACGGTCGGTGGTCAGCGTGACGGGGTCCATCGGCTGATTCTGCTCGGGCCGACGGAAGGGCGCCATTATTTTGCAGTGGGTGACGAATCGGTTACTTTTCGCAGCGCTGGCGCGGCACCTTACGCAACCCCTGTCCGTTGTCTTCATGGCTGTCACGGGCAGACCTCCCGGCGCGGTGGGGTCCTCGCTTACGATGGCCGTTGCTCAAGCTGTGATTTGAAACTGTCATGTGAAACCGACCGTCCCAGGCCCGACCGGCAAGGAGACAAACCCCCGTGTCCGTCCTCTCGAAGATCATGCGTGCAGGCGAAGGCAAGATCCTGCGCAAGCTGCACCGCATCGCGGACCAGGTCAACTCCATCGAAGAGGACTTCGTCGACCTCTCCGACGCCGAGCTGCGGGCCCTCACCGATGAGTACAAGCAGCGGTACGCCGACGGTGAAAGCCTCGACGACCTGCTGCCCGAGGCCTTCGCGACGGTGCGCGAGGCCGCCAAGCGCGCCCTTGGCCAGCGTCACTACGACGTGCAGATGATGGGCGGCGCCGCGCTCCACCTCGGCTATGTCGCGGAGATGAAGACGGGTGAGGGCAAGACGCTCGTCGGCACCCTGCCCGCATATCTGAACGCCCTCTCCGGAGACGGCGTTCACCTCATCACGGTCAACGACTACCTGGCCGAGCGCGACTCCGAAATGATGGGCCGCGTCCACAAGTTCCTGGGCCTGAGCGTCGGCTGCATCCTCGCCAACATGACGCCCGCCCAGCGCCGTGAGCAGTACGCGTGCGACATCACCTATGGCACGAACAACGAGTTCGGCTTCGACTACCTGCGCGACAACATGGCGTGGTCGCAGGACGAACTGGTGCAGCGCGGCCACAACTTCGCGATTGTCGACGAGGTCGACTCCATCCTCGTCGACGAGGCCCGTACGCCGCTGATCATCTCCGGCCCGGCCGACCAGGCCACCAAGTGGTACGGCGACTTCGCCAAGCTGGTCACCCGCCTGAAGCGGGGCGAGGCCGGCAACACCCTCAAGGGCATCGAGGAGACCGGGGACTACGAGGTCGACGAGAAGAAGCGCACCGTCGCCATCCACGAGCCCGGCGTCGCCAAGGTCGAGGACTGGCTGGGTATCGACAACCTGTACGAGTCGGTGAACACCCCGCTCGTGGGCTACCTGAACAACGCCATCAAGGCCAAGGAGCTCTTCAAGAAGGACAAGGACTACGTCGTCATCGACGGCGAAGTCATGATCGTCGACGAGCACACCGGCCGTATCCTCGCTGGCCGCCGCTACAACGAGGGCATGCACCAGGCGATCGAGGCGAAGGAAGGGGTGGACATCAAGGACGAGAACCAGACGCTCGCCACGATCACCCTGCAGAACTTCTTCCGCCTCTACGGCAAGCTCTCCGGTATGACCGGTACGGCGATGACCGAGGCCGCCGAGTTCCACCAGATCTACAAGCTCGGCGTCGTTCCGATCCCGACCAACAAGCCGATGGTCCGCAAGGACCAGTCGGACCTGATCTACCGCACCGAGGTCGCCAAGTTCGACGCGGTGGTCGACGACATCGCCGAGAAGCACGAGAAGGGCCAGCCGATCCTCGTCGGTACGACGTCGGTCGAGAAGTCCGAATATCTTTCGCAGCAGCTCTCGAAGCGCGGTATTCAGCACGAAGTGCTGAACGCCAAGCAGCACGACCGGGAGGCGACCATCGTCGCCCAGGCCGGGCGCAGGGGCGCCGTGACCGTCGCCACGAACATGGCCGGTCGCGGTACGGACATCAAGCTCGGTGGCAACCCCGAGGACCTCGCCGAGGCCGAGCTGCGTCAGCGCGGCCTCGACCCCGAGGAGCACATCGAGGAGTGGGCTGCCGCCCTGCCCGCCGCCTTGGAGAAGGCCGAACAGGCCGTCAAGGCGGAGAACGACGAGGTCAAGGACCTCGGCGGGCTCTATGTGCTGGGTACCGAGCGGCACGAGTCCCGTCGTATCGACAACCAGCTGCGCGGTCGCAGCGGCCGTCAGGGCGACCCGGGCGAGTCCCGCTTCTATCTGTCGCTGGGCGACGACCTGATGCGACTCTTCAAGGCTCAGATGGTCGAGCGCGTGATGTCGATGGCGAACGTCCCCGACGACGTGCCGATCGAGAACAAGATGGTCACGCGCGCGATCGCGTCCGCCCAGTCGCAGGTCGAGCAGCAGAACTTCGAGACGCGTAAGAACGTCCTGAAGTACGACGAGGTGCTCAACCGGCAGCGCGAGGTCATCTACGGCGAGCGCCGCCGCGTCCTGGAGGGCGAGGACCTGCAGGAGCAGATCCAGCACTTCATGGACGACACGATCGACGCGTACATCGCGGCCGAGACCGCCGAGGGCTTCGCCGAGGAGTGGGACCTGGACCGGCTGTGGGGCGCCTTCAAGCAGCTCTACCCGGTGAAGGTCACCGTCGACGAGCTGGAGGAGGCGGCCGGTGACCGTGCCGGTCTGACCGCCGACTTCATCTCGGAGTCCATCAAGGACGACATCCACGAGCAGTACGCGGGTCGCGAGGAGCAGCTCGGCTCCGAGATCATGCGGGAGCTCGAGCGCCGGGTCGTGCTCTCCGTGCTGGACCGCAAGTGGCGCGAGCACCTCTACGAGATGGACTACCTCCAGGAGGGCATCGGCCTGCGCGCCATGGCGCAGAAGGACCCGCTGGTCGAGTACCAGCGCGAGGGCTTCGACATGTTCTCCGCCATGATGGACGGCATCAAGGAGGAGTCCGTCGGCTACCTGTTCAACCTGGAGGTCCAGGTCGAGCAGCAGGTCGAGGAGGTTCCGGTCGAGGACACCGCGCCGTCGCTGGAGAAGAAGGAGGACGCCGTCCCCGCGGGTGTGCGTCCCGAGATCCGCGCCAAGGGGCTCGACGCTCCGCAGCGTCCAGACCGGCTGCACTTCTCCGCGCCGACCGTGGACGGCGCGGGCGGCATCGTCGAGGGCGACTTCGCCAGCGACGACGAGGAGCCTGTGCGTTCCGAGGCGGACGGCCTCACGCGCGCGGAGCGCCGCAAGCAGCAGAAGAGCAACGGGCGTCGCCGCAAGAAGTGAAGTGATGCTGGGGTCCCGACCGGGGTCCAGTGGCGGTTTCGTCCGAGAGGGCTGAGCGGTCCGCGGGTTGAGCTGTGAAGGGCCGGGCACCTTGGGGTGTCCGGCCCTTCGCGTTGCTCAGTCGTCGTCCCGGCGGGGCATGCGGGGGCCGCCCAGCTCCACCGCGGTGCAGCGCCAGCGGAGGTCGGGGCCCTGTTCCAGACGGAAGGCCATCGCGCGGAGCTGGTCGCCGGCGCCGATGCGGGCGAAGGCCTCGATCGCACCGGGGCGTGGGACGTAGTAGCCGATGTCGCGGACGACCGGGCGGGTGCCGCGGGCGCGCAGGGGACCGCGTTCGGCGAGCCAGGCCAGTTCGTCGTAAGCCCGGCCCGCGGTGTGGCGCAGCATGCAGTGCACGGGGCGGTGGCCGCTGAGCACCGCGAGGAGGCGGTCGGCGAAGAGGTCGGTGGGGCGGGGCTGGGGAGCGGGTCCCTGCGGGGGTGTGGCGGGCCTGGTGAGCGGCGGGGCGCCGGTCGGCGAGGGTGAGGGTGCGGGTGCCGGTACGGGGGCCGGTGGTGGGGCACTGGTCGGGGCCGTCGGTGGGCGGCCTGCGGTCGCCGGCGCGGAGAGGCGGTGGGTGGTGGGGGGTGCCGTGCGGAAGGTGGCTGCGGCTGGGGGCGATGGCGGTGGGCCCTCTCCCGGCGTTGGACGGGGGGTGCCCGTGCCTGGGGCGCGGGGTGGGGTGCTGGCGGGGCGGCGGGTGTCGTGACGACCGGGCGGGCGGGCTCCCGGGTGGCGCTTCGTCCTGGTCATCACCTTGTTCATGCGTGGTCCCCGCTCGCTGCGGCCCGGTTGGTACCGGGCGGTAACTTTCGTGTTGGGGATCTTCTACGAGGCGGGAGTGGGCCTCGGCAAGGACGTCCGACGCGCGTCGGGGCGGCAGGGAGGTTCACCTATCAGGGTGACAGGCAAGGGCGGGATCCTTGGCGGGGCCAGGGTGTACCGGGTGAATCGCGGGCCTGGGGTGGACGCCGCACGGCGTATAACCCGGGACCCGAAAGGGGACGCCCGCACGTATCCTGAAGGCTCTCCCGGAAGGCGCCGTAACGCCCTTCTCGGAGCCCTCCGACTACGAAAGCGGCCAGCCATGCGCGTCTACGTCCCCCTGACCCTCTCCGGTCTCGCCGAGGCGTACAAGGCGGGGGAGCTGGGAGCGGGACCGTTCGTCGCGTACGCCGTCACGCCCGCGTTGCGCGAGTGGTATCTCTCCGACGACATCGAGGAGCTCGAGTACGCGGCGCTGAACCGGGCCGCGCAGGCCTCGTTGCGGTTGCTCGCGGGAGAGCCGGGAACCGTGCGGCGCCGGGTCGTCCTCGCGGTCGACGTTCCCGACCGGGCCGCGGTCGCCGATCCCGACCGGGGGCTGGATTCGGCGGCGCTCGGTGAGGTGCGGGTGTCCGGGGCCGGGGCCGTGCCCTTGGCCAAGGCGGCCGCGGTGCACGTCGACGCCGATGACGCCGAGGAGGATGTCGCCGCTGCCGTGGCGGCGTTGGGGGCGGCCGATCACGGGGACGACGACGCGCAGTTCATCGTGGGCGGGGCCGAGGATCACGAGCTGTTGTGGTTCGCGACGCAGGAGATTCCCCACCTGGTGGGGTTGGGAGACTGAGGGCCCGTTGTCAGCGCGGGCGGGTACGTTCTTGGTATGGGGAAGCACGGAGCAGCAGCGCACATCGTGTGGGACTGGAACGGGACTCTGTTCCACGACAATGCCGCGATCATCGGGGCGACGAACGCCGCGTTCGCCGAGTTGGGGCTGGAGCCGATCACGCTGGAGCGCTACCGGGCGTTGTACTGCGTGCCGGTGCCGAAGTTCTACGAGCGGCTGATGGGGCGGCTGCCGACGGACGCCGAGTGGCAGATCATGGACGAGACCTTCCATCGGTACTACGCGGAGCATCGCACCACGTGCGAGCTCACCGAGGGGGCGGCGGGGCTGCTCGCCGAGTGGCGGTCGGCGGGGCGGAGCCAGTCGCTGCTGAGCATGTACGTGCATGAGGAGCTGGTTCCGTTGGTGCGGGGGTTCGGCATCGAGCCGCACTTCGTACGGGTGGACGGGCGGACCGGACCGTCCGGCGGCAGCAAGGCCGAGCACATGGTGCGGCACATAGGTTCACTCGCGGGTGTGGATCCGGAGCGCACGGTGGTGATCGGGGACGCCGCCGACGACGCGGTCGCTGCCCTGCACGTGGGCGCGCGGGCCGTGCTCTACACCGGCGGATCCCACGGCCGCGCCAGCCTCGAAGGGGTCGGCGTGCCCGTGGTGGACAGCCTGGCGGAGGCGGTCGAGGAGGCCGAGCGGCTGGCGGCCTGATCGGCCTGGCTGGTCCAGCGGGCCACCGGCCTGGCTTGCCCTGCGGCGTGGACCCGCTCGACGCGGTGGAGCTGTAGGGCAGGCGTCCCGCCGCTTTCGTGTCGGCAGCAATGAAGAAGAAGGGGCGTTGCGGCTGCCCTCGTCGGCGGGGCAGCCGCACACTGTCCGCCTGCAGCCGAGCTCAGCTCACCGGCGCCTTCGCGCGCAGCACCGTGAGGAACTCGCGCATCCAGCCGGAGTGGTCCGGCCAGGCGCGGGCGGAGACGAGCGTGCCGTCGACCACCGCCTCCGCGTCGTGGAAGGTGGCGCCGGCTGCCTGCATGTCGAGCTCCAGCGCCGGGTACGCCGTGACGCGGCGGCCGCTCAGGGCGTCGACGGCCGCCGTCAGGAGGGGGCCGTGGCAGATCTGGGCCACCGGCTTGTCCGTGTCGAAGAAGGACTTGAGGATCTTGCGGAGTTCGGGGTCGTTGCGGAGGTACTCGGGAGCACGGCCGCCGGGGATGACCAGGGCGGCGTACTGGCCGGGGTCGACGTCGGCGAACGCGAGGTCGGCGGGCCAGGTGTAGCCGGGCTTCTCCGTGTACGTGTCGAAGCCGGGCTCGAAGTCGTGGATGACGAAGCGGAGTTTCTTGCAGGTGGGGGCCGCGATGTGGACCTCGTACCCTTCCTCGCGCAGGCGCTGGTAGGGATACAGGACCTCCAGTGACTCCGCGGCGTCGCCGGTGACGATCAGGATCTTCGCTGACATGTCGGTGTCGCTCCCTTCAAGCAGGGCTTCACGCAGGACTTCGAGCAGTGCTTCACGCAGTGCTCATGCAGTGCTCATGCAGTGCTCACGCAGTGCTCACGCAGTGCTTCCGCAGGGCTCCAGCCGCAGCACCCCGGACAAGCCGTACCGCACCTCCATGCAAGCCGCACCTCGCAGGGCAATGCAAGCCGCACTGCACGTTGTCGTCCCTTTCGTCCCTGTGCAGAGTGTCAAAGTTCGACCCCCGGTTTTGTACACATACGGCTCATGACGGGGCCCGGGTGGGGAGCGATAGCCTGGTGGCGTGATCAGCGCGATATCTCGCGGGGGCATCGCTGCCCCTGCCCTGCGCCCGAACAGCACGGAAGACATCCGTGGCCGGGCGGCGGTCGCTGATCCTCGCGGGCGGGACGGGACGGCAGACGCAGTCCGTACGCCGAGGAAACCCCGGGTTCTGGAGACGCGGAGATCAGCGTCACAGTCGCCGCGGGCGCCGAAAATGGCCGATAAACCCCCGCTCATCTCTCCATGCGGCATAGCGTCGAACCAGACCGGACACCCCGTGTCGTGGCGTTATGTCGGAGAAGCGACCGTACTTCCTTCTACGTCACGCAACGGCGCGCGACAGGAGCCAGAGGACAATGCAGACCAAGCTGGACGAAGCCAAGGCCGAGCTGCTCGAGAGGGCTGCCCGGGTAGCTGAGAACAGCCCGGTCGGGGTGCACCTACCGACTGGGACGACGGGCGAGGGCACTCCTGACCGGGACACCGTGCTCGCGTTCCTCCAGCTCTACTACCTGCACACCGCCCCGGAGGACCTGACCGACCGTGACCCGGTCGACATCTTCGGAGCCGCCGTCTCGCACTACCGACTGGCCGAGAATCGCCCACAGGGCACGGCCAATGTGCGGGTCCACACGCCGACCGTCGAGGAGAACGGCTGGACGTGCAGCCACTCCGTCGTCGAGGTCGTGACCGACGACATGCCCTTCCTCGTCGACTCGGTCACCAATGAACTGTCCCGGCAGGGGCGCGGGATCCATGTCGTCATCCACCCACAGGTCGTCGTACGGCGTGAACTGACCGGCAAGCTCATCGAGGTGCTGCCGGGCCGGCCCATCGCGGAGGAGCTTCCGCACGACGCGCACATCGAGTCCTGGATCCACGTCGAGATCGACCGCGAGACCGACCGCGCCGATCTGAAGCAGATCACCGCCGATCTGCTGCGCGTCCTGTCCGACGTCCGCGAGGCCGTCGAGGACTGGGAGAAGATGCGCGACGCCGCGCTGCGCATCGCCGAGGAGCTGCCCAAGGAGCCGACCGCGGACGACCTGCGGGACCAGGAGGTCGAGGAGGCCCGGGAGCTGCTGCGCTGGCTCGCGGCCGACCACTTCACCTTCCTGGGCTACCGGGAGTACGAGCTGCGGGACGACGACTCGCTGGCCGCCGTACCCGGGACCGGACTCGGCATCCTGCGCGCCGACCCGCACCACGCCGGCGAGGACAGCCACCCGGTCAGCCCGTCCTTCGAGCGGCTGCCCGCCGACGCCCGTGCCAAGGCCCGTGAGCACAAGCTCCTCGTCCTGACGAAGGCGAACAGCCGGGCCACCGTGCACCGCCCCTCCTACCTCGACTACATCGGTGTGAAGAAGTTCGACGCCGACGGCAATGTCATCGGCGAGCGGCGTTTCCTGGGCCTGTTCTCCTCGGCCGCGTACACCGAGTCCGTGCGGCGTGTGCCCGTCGTCCGCCGCAAGATCGAGGAGGTCCTGCGCGGCGCCGGGTTCTCGCCCAACAGCCACGACGGCCGGGACCTGCTCCAGATCATGGAGACGTACCCGCGCGACGAGATCTTCCAGACGCCCCCCGACGAGCTGCGTTCCATCGTCACCAGCGTCCTGTACCTCCAGGAGCGGCGGCGGCTGCGGCTCTACCTGCGCCAGGACGAGTACGGGCGCTACTACTCGGCCCTCGTCTACCTCCCGCGAGACCGCTACACCACCGGCGTACGCCTCAGGATCATCGACATCCTGAAGGAGGAACTCGGCGGCACCAGCGTCGACTTCACGGCCTGGAACACCGAGTCGATCCTCTCCCGGCTGCACTTCGTGGTCCGGGTCCCGCAGGGCACCGAGCTGCCACAGCTCAGCGATGTGGACAAGGAGAGGATCGAGGCGCGGCTCGTCGAGGCCGCCCGCTCCTGGGCCGACGCCTTCGCCGAGGCGCTGAACGCCGAGTGCGGCGAGGAGCGCGCGGCCGAGCTGCTGCGCCGGTACGGCAACGCCTTCCCCGAGGGCTACAAGGCCGATCACACCCCGCGCGCCGCCGTTGCCGACCTGGTCCACCTCGAAGCGCTCACGCAGGACGAGAGCAAGGACTTCGCGCTCAGCCTCTACGAGCCGGTGAACGCCGGTGCAGGCGAGCGCCGCTTCAAGATCTACCGCACCGGCGAGCAAGTCTCGCTCTCCGCGGTCCTCCCGGCCCTCAACCGCCTCGGCGTCGAGGTCACCGACGAGCGCCCGTACGAGCTGCGCTGCGCGGACCGGACGACCGCCTGGATCTACGACTTCGGGCTGCGCCTGCCCAAGTCCCTGATCCACAACGGCGACTCCCTCGGCGACGACGGCCGCGAGCGTTTCCAGCAGGCCTTCGCCGCCACCTGGACCGGGCAGGCCGAGAACGACGGCTTCAACGCCCTGGTGCTGAGCGCCGGGCTGAACTGGCGCCAGGCGATGGTGCTGCGCGCGTACGCCAAGTACCTGCGCCAGGCCGGCTCCACGTTCAGCCAGGACTACATGGAGGACACCCTCCGCAACAACGTCCACACCACCCGGCTGCTGATCTCGCTGTTCGAGGCGCGGATGTCGCCGGAGCGCCAGCGCGCCGGTGTCGAGATCACCGACGCCCTGACGGAGGAGCTGGATCTGGCGCTCGACCAGGTGGCCAGCCTGGACGAGGACCGGATCCTGCGTTCCTTCCTCACCGTCATCAAGGCGACCCTGCGCACCAACTTCTTCCAGGAGACGGTGCGCGGTACGCCGCACGAGTACGTCTCCATGAAGTTCGACCCGCAGGCCATCCCGGATTTGCCGGCGCCGCGACCGGCGTACGAGATCTGGGTGTACTCGCCGAAGGTGGAAGGCGTGCACCTGCGGTTCGGGAAGGTCGCGCGCGGTGGTCTGCGCTGGTCCGACCGGCGTGAGGACTTCCGGACGGAGATCCTGGGGCTGGTCAAGGCGCAGATGGTGAAGAACACCGTCATCGTGCCGGTCGGCGCCAAGGGCGGCTTCGTCGCCAAGCAGCTGCCCGACCCGTCCGTGGACCGCGACGCCTGGCTGGCGGAAGGCATCCGCAGCTACAAGACGTTCATCTCGGCGCTGCTCGACATCACCGACAACATGGTCGCCGGTGAAATCGTGCCGCCCGTGGAGGTCGTACGGCACGACGGCGACGACACCTATCTCGTCGTCGCCGCCGACAAGGGCACCGCGACGTTCTCGGACATCGCCAACGAGGTCGCGCAGAGCTACAACTTCTGGCTCGGCGACGCGTTCGCGTCCGGCGGCTCCGCCGGTTACGACCACAAGAAGATGGGCATCACCGCCCGCGGCGCCTGGGAGTCGGTGAAGCGGCACTTCCGGGAGCTGGGCGTGAACACCCAGACCGAGGACTTCACCGTGGTCGGCGTCGGCGACATGTCCGGTGACGTGTTCGGCAACGGCATGCTGCTCAGCGAGCACATCCGCCTCGTCGCCGCCTTCGACCACCGGCACATCTTCATCGACCCGCACCCGGACGCGGAGACGTCGTACGCCGAGCGCCGCCGCCTCTTCGAACTTCCGCGCTCCAGCTGGGCCGACTACAACACCGAGCTGATCTCGTCCGGCGGCGGCGTCTTCCCGCGTACCGCCAAGGCGATCCCGGTCAACGCGCACATCCGTGAGGCCCTCGGCATCGAGCCCGGCATCCTGAAGATGACCCCGGCCGACCTGATGAAGGCGATCCTCAAGGCGCCGGTCGACCTGCTGTGGAACGGCGGCATCGGTACGTACGTGAAGTCGTCCCACGAGACGCACGCGGACGTCGGCGACAAGGCCAACGACGCCATCCGCGTCGACGGCGCCGACCTGCGCGTCAAGGTCGTCGGCGAGGGCGGCAACCTGGGCCTGACCCAGCTCGGCCGGATCGAGTTCGCCCAGCACGGCGGCAGGATCAACACGGATGCCATCGACAACAGCGCGGGTGTGGACACCTCCGACCACGAGGTGAACATCAAGATCCTGCTCAACGCGGTGGTGGCCAACGGCGACCTGACCGTCAAGCAGCGCAACAAGCTGCTCGCCGAGATGACCGACGAGGTCGGCGCCCTGGTCCTGCGCAACAACTACGCGCAGAACGTGGCGATCGCCAACGCGCTCGCCCAGTCCCCGAGCATGCTCCACGCCCAGCAGCGCTTCCTGCGCCATCTGGTCAGGGAGGGCCATCTCGACCGGGCCCTGGAGTTCCTGCCCACCGAGCGGCAGATCCGCGAGCGGCTCAACTCCGGACAGGGCCTGACCGGTCCGGAGACGGCCGTCCTCCTCGCGTACACGAAGATCACGGTCGCCGACGCGCTGCTCGCCACCTCGCTGCCCGACGACCCGCATCTGCAGAGGCTGCTGTCCGCGTACTTCCCGACGGCGCTGCGCGAGAACTTCCGCGAGCAGATCGACGGGCACGCGCTGCGCCGTGAGATCGTGACGACCGTCCTGGTCAACGACACGGTCAACACGGGCGGTACGAGCTTCCTGCACCGCCTGCGTGAAGAGACCGGCGCATCGCTGGAGGAGATCGTCCGGGCGCAGACCGCGGCCCGCGCGATCTTCGAGTCGAGCACGGTGTGGGACGCGGTCGAGGGGCTCGACAATGTCGTCGACGCGGGCGTCCAGACCCGCGTCCGGCTGCACTCGCGCCGCCTCGTCGAGCGCGGCACGCGCTGGCTACTAAACAACCGGCCGCAGCCGCTCCAGCTCGCCGAGAACATCTCCTTCTTCCGGGAGGGGGTCGCACAGGTGTGGGGCGAGCTGCCCAAGCTGCTGCGTGGCGCGGACCTGGAGTGGTACCAGCGGATCTACGAGGAGCTGGTGGGGGCCGGCGTCCCGGAGGAGCTCGCCACGCGGGTGGCCGGGTTCTCCTCCGCCTTCCCGACGCTGGACATCGTCGCGGTGGCCGACCGTACGGGCAAGAACCCGATGGCCGTCGCCGAGGTCTACTACGACCTCGGCGACCGCCTGGGCATCACCCAGCTCATGGACCGCATCATCGAGCTGCCGCGCGCCGACCGCTGGCACTCCATGGCCCGCGCCTCGATCCGCGAGGACCTGTACGCGACCCACGCGGCGCTCACCGCCGACGTCCTGTCCGTCGGTAACGGCACCTCGACTCCCGAGCAGCGCTTCAAGGCCTGGGAGGAGGCGAACGCGGCGATCCTCGGCCGCGCCCGCACCACCCTGGAGGAGATCCAGAGCTCGGACTCGTTCGACCTGGCGAATCTGTCGGTGGCGATGCGCACGATGCGGACGCTGTTGCGGACGCCTTCGTAGGTCGTCATTCGCAGGTCGTACGGTTCGTACATCTCGTACGTCGATGGGGCGCCCCCGGCCATCAAGGCCGGGGGCGCCCCCGTTCGCGTACGCCCTTCAGGTGATTTCACACGCGAAGGACGGTCGGTAACACGGTATGACTGTCCGCTTTGTCTACGATTAGTGAGATGAGCGTAGATCCCGCCCTGTCCGGCGTCTCCGTATCCGTCGTCGTCATCGTCTACAACGACGCCGCCCGGCTGGCCACGGCCGTGCGCTCCGTCCTCGACCAGACGCTGCGGAGCGTCGAGGTGGTCATCGTCGACGACCGGAGCACGGACGGTTCGTACGAGGTGGCGCGGCGGCTGGCCGCAGAGCATCCGGGCCGGGTGCGCCCCTTCCAGCTGCCCGAGAACAGCGGCGGCTGCGGTGCCCCCCGCAACCACGGCATCCAGCAGGCCCGCGGCGACTACGTCCTCTTCCTCGACAGCGACGATGTGCTGGAGCGCAACGCCTGCCGCAACATGCTGGAGGCGGCCGAGACCACCGGCGCCGACCTCGTTTCCGGCCTGTGCGTCCGGGTGCATGTCGACTCGCGCACGCGAAAGGAGGTCAAGTGGTACCCCTGGCTGTACGAGAGCACCCGCACCCTTGAGTCGATCTCCGAGCTGCCGGACCTGCTGGTCTTCGACACCCTGTCGACGAACAAGTGCTACCGCAGGCGGTTCCTGCTGGATGAGGGGCTGGAGTTTCCCGTCGGGATCCACTACGAGGACCTGCTCTTCTCCGCGCGGGCGTATGTGGCCGCCCGCCGCATCACCCTCATCCCCAACCGCGTCTACGACTGGAGAGTCGTCGAGAAGTCGGCGGCGAAGTCGATCAGCAACCGGCGCGACGAGATCGCCAACTTCGCGCACCGCATGGAGATCCACCGCAGGATCGACCACCTCCTCGCCGACAACGGCCTGTTGGAGCTGAAGTTCGCCAAGGACGTCAAGTGGCTCAAGCACGACCTGGTGCTGCACCTGCGCGAGCTGCCGTTCCGGGACGCGTCCTACCGGTCGGAGTTCGCGGCGATCGCCCGCGAGTACCTGGAGTCGATCGACCGCGCCGCCTTCGACGAGGCCGAGCCCATCCATGCGATCTGCGGCTATCTCCTCCAGCGGGGCGACTGGGCGAACCTGCTGCCGGCCGTGGACACGCTCAACAACCGCGACAAGATCTCCGCGCCGCTCGTCGAGCGCGACGGACGGGTGTACTGGTGCGCGGAGCACATCGACGACGACCCCTTCGGCCGGCATGTCCTGGACGTCACCGAGCTCGGCTACCACGCCAGGCCGGTCGAGCGGATGTTCCTGCGCAACGCCCTGACCGCCTACGAGGAGACCGGCGGCACGGTCAGGCTGGCCGGGCGCGTCATCAACCCGCTCGGCCTGATCCCGCCCGGCGCACGGCTCTCCGGGGAACTGGAGTTCTACGCCCGCAGGCTCGGCGTGCGCTTCCAGACCTTCCGCTTCCCCGTGGCCACCGTGCGGCACGAGGGCGGGACGATCGCCTGGGAGGCCGCGGCCGACCTCGCGAAGAGGCTGCGGCCACTGGGCATCGTGGACGCCGTGTGGGACGTACGACTCCACCTCGACGTCGGCATCGACGGTGACGGCGTACCCGCCACGACCGCACGGACCACGACCCGGCTCACTGCCACCGAACCCGGTCTGGTCGCCGGGCAGTTGGCCATCCGCCCTCGGCTGACCCGGCTGGTCGCCGACCATATGGAGCCGGTGGTCTCCTCCCGCGGTCACCTCTCCTTCCGGCTCGTCCCGGGCAAGAAGGCCGACGAGCTGGTCCAGCGCGGTGTGCACGGCCCGCCCGGGCGGCTCGCCAGGTCCGGCTACGGCAAGGCCAAGGACCTGCGCAAGAAACTCTCCTCCGGCGACACCAAACTCCGCCTGTACCACGAGGTGTTCAGCCGCCTGCCCATCAAGAAGGGCCTCGTCGTCTTCGAGAGCCACCTGGGCCGCCAGTACAGCGACAGCCCCAAGGCGATCTACGAGGAGATGCGCCGTCAGGGCCTGGAGTTCGAGGCGGTGTGGTCGTACGCGGACACCCCCCGGGGCTTCCCCGCCGACGCCACCCTGGTGCGCCGCTGGTCGCTGCGCTACCTCAACGCCCTCGCGCGGGCCGAGTTCTGGATCGACAACCAGGGCTACCCGCTGAAGGCCACCAAGCGGCCCGAGACCACGTACATCCAGACCTGGCACGGCTCGGCGCTCAAGCGGATGGGTTTCGACGAGCCCGAGTGGAAGCTCAGGTCCCGGGCCGCGCAGGCGGAGCGGCAGCGCACCCTGGACCGCTTCGACCGGTTCCTGATCCGCTCCGAGCACGATGTGCGCACCCTCGCACGGGCGTTCCGGCTCCAGGAGCGGGCGCTGCTGCGGGTGGGCTATCCGCGCAACGACGCGCTCCTGCGGGCCAAGGAGTGCGAGGACGCGTCCGGTTGGCGTGAACGCGGGCCGCTGGCCACGAAGTTGGGTATCCCGGGCGACAAGGAGGTGCTGCTCTACGCCCCGACCTTCCGCCAACACGGCGGAAAACGGCGCCGGTTCGAGCTGCCCTTCGACGTGGAGCGCTTCGCCGACACCTTCGGTGACCGCTATGTCCTCCTCGTCCGCTCGCACTACCTCAACCACATCGTGCTCCCGCCGTCGGTGCGCGGCCGTGTCATCGACGTCACCGCCCGCCACGACATGACGCCGCTGCTGGCCCTCGCCGACGGTCTGATCACCGACTACTCGTCCGTGATGTTCGACTACGCCCTCCTCGACCGGCCGATGCTCTTCTTCGCGTACGACTACGAGGAATACGTGCACGAGGGCCGCGGGACCTACTTCGACCTGCTGGAACGGGCACCCGGGCCGGTCGTCCGCACCGAGGACGAGCTGTACGCGGTGCTCGACTCGCCGGACTCGCTGGAGGAGCAACGGGTGAAGTACGCGGCTTCGCGCGAGCGGTTCGTCGCCGACTTCGGCGAGTACGACAAGGGGAGCGCCGCCCGCGACATCGTCGACCAGTTCTTCGCCCGGTGGAGGCGCGCGTGAGTGCCCATGACGGGAGGGACCTCTTCTTCGTCTCCAACAGCGTCAACGAACTGGGCGGAGTGACCAGTTGGTCGCACCAGATGGCCCGCCTCTTCACCGAGCGGGGGCATCGGGTGCACATCATCGGCATCACCCCGCCCGAGGAGAAGCAGGAGCTCGGCGAGGTTCCGTACCCGATGACGACGCTGTACGACGGTCAGCCACCGCGTCCCGGCCCGGCCCGTGAGGAGAGCATGCGCGAACAGGCCACCAGGCTGACCGCGCTGTTCCGGGAGGCACGCCCCGGCGCCGTCGTGATCGTCACCCAGGTGTGGGCCATGGAGTGGGTGAACCTCGCCGACACCCGTGGCCGCACCGTCATCGGCATGAGCCACGAGTCCTTCAAGTACGCGCGGACGACCTCGCGCTTCCAGCGGGTGCTGCGGCACTACAAGGGCGTCGACCGCATGCTGTCGCTCACCCGCGAGGACGCCGACCTGTGGATCAGGCAGGGCATGAACAACGCCTCCTTCATGCCGAACCCGCTCCCGTTCATGCCCGAGGTGCCCTCGCCCCGCACCGGGAACGTCGTCGTCAGTGTCGGCCGGCTGCACCACCAGAAGGGCATCGACATGCTCCTCGACAGCTGGGCCGAGGTCGCGCCGCGCCACCCCGACTGGACCCTGCGCCTCTACGGCTCCGGCGAGGAGGAGGAGATCCTGCGCAAGCAGTGCACGGCCCTGGGCCTCGACGACTCGGTGGAGTGGAGGGGGCCCACCGGCGATGTGCCGGGCGCCCTGCGCGACGCCTCGGTCTTCGTCCTGCCCTCACGCGGGGAGGGCTTCCCGCTGGCCCTGATGGAGGCCATGGCCGGCGCCCTGCCCTGCGCCGCGTTCGACTGCGCGCCCGGCGTCCACGAGATCGTCCGGGACGGCGAGGACGGACTCCTCGCCGCCCTCGGCAACACCCTCGAACTCGCCCGCAGGCTGGACACGTTGATGTCCGACAAGGAGCTGCGGGACAGGATGGGGGAGGCGGCACGCGTCAACATCCAGCGCTACTCCACGGACGAGATCGTGCGGAGGTGGGAGGACCTGTTCGCGTTCCTGGAGCGCTGAGACGCCCGACAGGGGCGCCGGGCTGTGACATGTGCGGCTCCGCCGCCTGGGCGCGACCGGCCACACACCACCCGCACGGTGACGACTCGCCGTTCCCCGGGTCCCTATTTACCGGTGAACTTCTCGTACTCCTTCAGCACTTCCTCCGTGGGCCCGTCCATGCGGAGCTCACCGCGCTCCAGCCACAACACCCGATCACACGTATCCCGGATCGACTTGTTGTTGTGGCTCACCAAGAACACCGAGCCCGCATGCTTGCGCAGCTCACGGATGCGGGCCTCGGACCGCTTCTGGAAGGAGCGGTCGCCGGTCGCCAGGGCCTCGTCGATCAGCAGCACGTCATGGTCCTTGGCGGCGGCGATGGAGAACCGGAGCCGGGCCGCCATACCGGAGGAGTACGTGCGCATCGGGAGGGTGATGAAGTCGCCCTTCTCGTTGATGCCGGAGAAGTCGACGATCTCCTGGTAGCGCTCCTTCACCTGCTCGCGCGACATGCCCATGGCCAGCCCGCCGAGGTAGACGTTGCGCTCGCCGGTGAGGTCGTTCATCAGAGCCGCGTTGACGCCCAGCAGTGAGGGCTGACCGTCGGTGTAGATCTTGCCGCTCTCCACCGGGAGGAGGCCCGCGACCGCCTTGAGCAGGGTGGACTTGCCCGAGCCGTTCGTGCCGATCAGACCGATGGCCTCGCCCCGGTACGCCGTGAAGGAGACGCTCTTGACGGCGTGCACCTTGCGCACCCCCGCGGCCTTCTCGGCCTGCTTGCGGCGCACGATGCGGTTGAGGGCGGCGGTGGCGCTGCCGCGGCCCGCGCCGGTGCCGTTGACCCGGTAGACGATGTCGACGCGGTCGGCGATGACGGTGGGGACGCTGTCGGCGTCGGGGGCGCTCACAGGGGCGTCCTTGGTGATCGTGATGGGGTCAGCCACGGCCGTACGTCTCCTCAGCCTTCCAGAAGTAGATGAAACCGCCGACGCCGACGAGCAGCGCCCATCCCGTGGCCAGCGCCCACACGTGGGACGGCAGCTGGTGTGCGTGGAAGCTGTCGATGAGCGCGAACCGCATCAGGTCTATGTAGACGGCCGCGGGGTTGGCCTTCAGCAGGACCAGCACGAAGCTGGGCAGGTCCTTGCCGGCGGTCAGCTTGTCGATGCTCCACATGACGCCCGAGGTGTACATCCAGGTGCGCAGCAGGAAGGGCATGAGCTGCGCGATGTCCGGCGTCTTCGCCCCCATCCGGGCCAGGATCATCGCCATGCCCGCGTTGAACATGAACTGCAGGACCAGGGCGGGGACGGCCAGCACCCAGGACAGGCTCACCGGTACGCCGAAGACGAGCAGGATCACGACCAGCGCGGCCATCGAGAACAGCAGCTGCTGGAGCTGCTGGAGCGCGAGGGAGACCGGCAGCGCGGCCCGCGGGAAGTGCAGGGCACGCACCAGGCCGAGGTTTCCGGAGATGGCCCGGGTGCCCGACAGGATCGAGCTCTGCGTGAACGTCCAGATGAAGACGCCGGTGACCAGGAAGGGGATGTAGTCGGGCACGCCGTGCTTGGTACCGAGCAGGATGCCGAAGATGAAGTAGTAGACCGCCGCGTTCATCAGCGGGGTCATCACCTGCCAGGCCTGGCCGAGCTTCGCCTGGCTGTACTGGGAGGTGAGCCTGGCGGTGGCGAAGGCGGTGATGAAGTGGCGCCGTGCCCACAGCTGGCGAACGTATTCGGGCAGGGACGGGCGGGCGCCGCTGACGGTGAGGCCGTACCGGGCGGCGAGCGCCGTGGGGTCGTCGGTGGGGGGGCCCGGTGTTGCCGTCGGGGGCGGTGTGTGGAGGACCTGGCTCACATCCGCTGCTTTCGCTCGGGGGGGTGGGGGTGCGCGAGGTCCGTCCTTGACGTTTCCTATGCCGTCTTTGCCATCTTCTTACGTCGGGACGGGTCCGTATCGTCGCAACGCGAGACTAGGCCGTTCTTACGTCGGAACGCAACCGTTTCGTCGTAACGGCCTATGCTGGTTCGCATGACGACGAATGGCGACACGACGACCGCACGTGCCGCCGCACGTGCCGCGAGAGGTGCGGCGGGAGGCGCTGGTGGCAGCTCTGGTGGAGGCTCTGCCGGGGGTGCGGCCAGGGGTGCTGCCCGGGGTGCTGCCGGGAAGGCCGCCCCGCGGCGGAGGGCTCCGGCGGGGGCTGCCGTACTGCGAGAGGATGTGACCGAGGCCATTCGGGCCGCCGTCTTCGAGGAACTCGCGGCCGTCGGCTACGCCCGGATGTCCATCGAGGGCATCGCGCGCCGCGCGGGCGTCGGCAAGACGGCGGTGTACCGGCGCTGGCGGTCGAAACTCCACCTGGTCCTCGACCTGGTCTCCGCCGTCGCGGTCCAGGGGCTGCCCGCACCCGACACGGGCTCCCTGGAGGGCGACCTGCGGCTGCTGTACGAGGTCACGTCCCGCGCCCTGCGCCATCCCGTGGCCGGGCAGATCATCCCGGATCTCCAGGCCGAGGCCGCCCGCAATCCCGACATCGCGGAGGCCATGCAGAAGGCGCTACGGGAGGGCCAGCAGGGGGTGGCGAGCGGGATCGTGGCGGCGGCTGCCGCGCGGGGCGAGGTGCGCGAGGGGATCGACCAGGAACTCGCGCTCGACCTCATGTCCGGGCCGCTGTATTGGCGTGCGGTCGTGGTCCGCGGGCCCAAGCTGCCGAAGGGATATCTGGCCAGCCTGGCCCGGGCTACGGCGGCGGCGCTCAGGGCGTTGTGACGCCGGCCTGATCTCGGGTGCCTCAAGCGGCGTGCTGTCCCTGCCCGCGGCCCTTGAGGAGGCTGACGCCCGCGCCGAGGGAGATGACGCCCATACCGACGCCGGTCGCCCCTGTTGATGACCAACCCCGTCGGGGGGCCGACCGTGATCGAGGTGGAGCTGCCGTGCGCGTGGTGACCAGGACAGTGGAGGGGGAGCCGCCGTGCGCGTGGTGATCGCCGAGGACAACGCCCTGCTGCGGGAGGGGATGGTGCTGCTGATGGCGGAGGGGCGCGACAACGCGACCATCGCCAAGGCCCTGGTCGTCACGGAACGCTCCGTCAGCAAGCACATCGGCAACGTCTTCCTGAAGCTGGGCCTGCCGCCGAGCGACAGCGGACACCGCAGGGTGCTGGCCGTGCTGGCGTACCTCAACAGGGAGTCATGAGCGGGCTCGGGTAGGACGCGCCGAGGGCGTCTCCCACGGCGGAGCCGAGGACGGTACCGGCGACGAGGAGGTCACGTCGGTCGGTCATCGGGGCAGCGTACGGGGGTGACGCGGACCGGGTCAGTGTGGCGCGGGGTGGTCCGGTGCGCAGCCTCGGAGGCTGTGGGCGATGACGTTCTCCAGGCCCGCGTCCAGGGTGTCGGCGGGCAGGGTGCTGCTGACGGCGAGGCTCACGAAGCCGCGGAGGGTGCTGAAGAGCGGGATGCCGATGGTTTCCAGGGGGCCCTCGCGCACCTCGCCTCTGCGCTGGCCCTCTGTGATCAGTTTCCCGACCAGGCCTCCCATGCCCTGGGCCGCCTCGCGCAGGGCCTCGGACGCCGCCGGGTCGTGCTTGATGGAGAACATCAGGTCGAGGAGTTCCGCGTTGGTGGTGGCGAAGTCCACATAGGCGCGGGCCAGGGCACCGAACTGATCGGCGAAGGACTCGCCCGCCGACTCTTGCGACGCGGCCAGGGTCGCGATGAGGCGTTCGAAGCCGACCAGCGCCAGCGCGTCCAGCAGGGCCTGCTTGTCCTTGAAGTGGCGGCTCGGGGCGGCATGGCTGACGTCCAGGTCGCGGGCGAGTTCGCGCAGCGAGAGTGCGGCCGGCCCCTTCTCCCTGAGCGTCTCCTCGGCCCGGGCCAGCAGCGCGGCGCGCAGGTCTCCGTGGTGGTAGCGGCGAAGGCGGGTCTGCATGGCCGTCAGTGTATCCGGAATGTGGATGGCGACTACATTGTTGTCGCCGTCAGCATTGTTGTCATTGGCATCATTGTTGGCGTTGACAGCATTGTTGTCGGCGCCTACATTCGTGGCATGGCTACCAAGGACTCGGCTGTCGAGAAGAACAAGAAGAAGTGGAACGTCGGCGACATCGGTGACCAGACCGGCCGTACTGCCGTCGTCACCGGCGCCAACAGCGGGCTCGGCATCGCCACCGTCGACGCCCTGGCCCGAGCCGGAGCCCATGTCGTCCTCGCCGTACGGGACCCGAAGCGCGGCGAGGCGGCCGCCTTCACCGTCAACGGCAGCGTCGAGGTGCGGCGGCTGGATCTGGCGGATCTCGCCTCCGTACGCGAGTTCGCCGCCTCATGGCAGGGCGACCTCGATCTGCTGATCAACAACGCGGGCGTCATGAACATCCCCGAGGCCGTCACCAAGGACGGCTTCGAGATGCAGTTCGGGACGAACCATCTGGGTCACTTCGCGCTGACCAACCTGCTGCTGCCGCATGTCACCGACCGGGTGGTCACCGTGTCCTCGGGGGCGCACAAGATCCCCGGCAGCAATCGCATCCACTTCGAGAACCTGAATCTGACGGGTGAGTACTCACCCATGGCCGCCTACAGCCAGTCCAAGCTCGCCAATCTGCTGTTCACCCTCGAGCTCCAGAGCCGCCTCGCCGCCGCGGGATCGTCCGTACGGGCCCTCGCCGCGCACCCCGGCTGGGCCGCCACCAACCTCCAGAGCCGGGACGCCAGCGTGCTGCGGCGCGCCCTGATGTCGGTGGGCAACCGGTTCATCGCCCAGGACAACAAGGCCGGCGCCCTGCCCACGCTGTACGCCGCCACGGAGGACCTGCCCGGCGCGAGCTATGTCGGACCGGACGGGTTGGGCGAGATGCGCGGCGCACCGGCGCTGGTCGGCCGCTCGGCCGCGGCCAGCGACCCGGTGTCCGCGGTCCGTTTGTGGGCGGCCTCCGAGGAGCTGACCGGCGTCACGTTCCCCGAGCCGGCCGAAGTGGCCCTGTCGGCTTAGGGCCTGTCCGGCGGATCATGCCGCAGACACGGGGCTGATCAGGCTTCGTTGCTTTCCTGCGACCTGTTCCGGCCGGCATCCCCTAGGCGCGCGCCGCGCCCGGGTGCAGCCGGACCCACCCCGCCCACGCCGACGTGATCATGTCCTCGACGTCGTACTTCGCCTTCCAGCCCAGTTCGGCGGCGATGCGGTCGGCCGAGGCGACGACGCGGGCCGGGTCGCCGGGGCGGCGCGGCGTGGTGACCGGAGGGCGGTCGTAGCCGGTGATCGCGTTGATCCGGTCGATCATCTCGCGGACCGAAACGCCTTCCCCGCGGCCGATGTTGAGGGTCAGGGCCCGGCCGCGTGAGCCCCGCAGGGCGCGCGCCGCGGCCACATGGGCCTCCGCCAGATCCACCACGTGGATGTAGTCCCGCACGCACGTCCCGTCGGGCGTCGGGTAGTCGTCGCCGAAGATACGCGGCGGCGCGTACTCGGTGAGCTTCTCGAAGACCATGGGAACGAGGTTGAAGACACCGACGTCCGCGAGTTCGGGCGTCGCCGCTCCCGCCACGTTGAAGTAGCGCAGCGACGCCGTGGACAGGCCTGTCGCGCGGCCCGTCGCGCGGACCAGCCACTCGCCCGCCAGCTTCGTCTCGCCGTACGGGCTCATCGGGACGCAGGGCGTCTCCTCCGTCACCAGGTCCACATCCGGCATGCCGTACACCGCGGCCGAGGAGGAGAACACGAAGGACGGGACGTTTGCCGCCGTCACGGCTTCCAGCAGGACCCGCAGGCCCTCGACGTTCTCGCGGTAGTAGTGCAGCGGGAGCTCCACGGACTCGCCGACCTGCTTCTTCGCGGCCAGGTGGACCACGCCCGTGATCGCGTGGCCCTTGAGCGTTCGGGCCAGCAGATCGGCGTCCAGGGTCGAGCCGACCACCAGCGGTACGCCCGTGGGGATCCGCTCCGCGATGCCTGTGGACAAATCGTCGTAGACCACGGCCTGTTCGCCCGCGTCGCGCATCGCGCGGACGATGTGCGCCCCGATGTAGCCGGCGCCGCCGGTGATCAGCCAGGTCATGTGCGGCCGTCCCCTCGTCAGTGAGCCATGGGTGAGTCAGTGGTGAGCCATTGGTCAGCCATTGGTCAGCCATTGGTCAGGCTGGTGTCGTCGATCGCGTATCAGTGAAGCAGGCGTCGGAGGCGACGGTGTGCCACTTCGGTCATTCCTCGCCATCCGGGCGCGAGGCGCACCGCCAGTGCCCCCGCGCGAGTGCGGTACGGATGCACCAGCAGGACGCCGTGGCGGGCGTCCGGGAGCACGCGGCGGCGCAGCAGGCCCGGCCCGGCGATCGCGTGGGCGGTGACGTGACGGCTCGCCCCGTCGCGGAAACGCAACGTCAGCCGCAGGTCCCAGGTGCCGCGGCCCAGCGCCGACAGCTCCACCGGCGTCTCGGCCGACCAGGTGGCTTGGTCCGGGGCCGGGTCCGGGTCCGGCACGAGGGCGATCTGTCGACCGAGAACCACCCGCCGGCCCTCCTCCCGGTGCACGAACTCGACGTCCGCCACGGCCGGACCGGCCTCCGCGATCCGCCCGTACAACCCGTACATGTCGTGCAGGCGCAGCCGCAGTCGTGCCGCACGCGCGCGTGGCCGTAGTTCCGCGTCGACGGCCGCCGGCAGCTCGTGCACGGGGCGCAGCAGGAGATGGTCCAGCGTGACCTGGGGCAGGTCGTGCGACCAGATGGGCGTGGAGTCGGCGGCGCGGGCGTACGGCGGGCGCAGCCGGGCGGGGCGGGCGGCGAGTTCTGTGAGGCGGGCGAGGTCGCGCGGTTCGGGGGAGGCGAGGACGACGCGGGCGATCAGCCGGCCGGGGGCGGTCGGATTGACGGTGAGGTCGCTCGTGTCGAACGTCGACAGGTACGCGCGCGTGAGATCCCACCACGCGCGCCGGTACTCCGCGCCGCGCAGCTCCAGCTCGCGGGTGTACATGCGCAGTTCGTGGTCGAGGAACTTGGCGTGTGTGGCTCGCGCGAGCCGCTTCTCACCGGAGCCGAGGAGGATCTCGTGGGCGGCCCGGTTCGCCTCGGTCCGGGCCCGCCAGTTGTCGACGTCCGCGCGGTCGAGCGAGAGGGACAGGCGGGCGGCGGTGCGCCGTACATGCCACACGTACACCTTGTCGGGGATCAGCGCGATGCGCGGCCCGGCGGCCAGCACGCGCGCGGTGAACACGAAGTCCTCGTAGGGGTGGCGGCCTTCGGGGAAGCGGATGCCGTGCTCGTGGAGGAAGTCGGTGCGGTACAGCTTGTTGACGCAGAGCGTGTCGTGGACCAGGCGCGGATGCCGGGACGGGTGGTCGATCAGGGCGGGCCTCGCGTACAGCTCGGGCTCCCAGGGGATCTCGCGGCCCGAGGGCAGCTCGCGGCGCACGCACAGGCCCGCCGCGACCTGCGTGCGCTGTTCGAGCGCCGCCGCGCGCAGCGCGTCCACCGCGCCGGGCGGCAGCACGTCGTCGCTGTCCAGGAACATCACGTACGGGGCCCTGGCGGCGTCGATCCCGTCGTTGCGGGGGCTGCCGCAGCCGCCGCTGTTGTCCGGGCGGCGGATGACCCGCAGGCGCGGCTCGGCGGTTGCGAGGCGGTCGAGGAGGTCCGCGCTGCCGTCGGTCGAGCGGTCGTCGACGGCGAGCACCTCCCGGACCGCCGGGCCCTGCGCGAGCGCCGAGCGCACCGCGTCCGTCACATGGGCGGCGTCGTTGTAGCCGATGACGACGACACAGACCTGCGCGTGGTGCGGCTTCACCGGATCAGTTCCGTGCGGGAACGGCGGCGAACGGTGGATTTCACCCCGCCCGTCACGGCAGTGCCGGTTGAGGGAGCGTCAGACACGGGAAGGCCCGACCGCCACAGCCGCGAGAACGACAGCAGCGCCGCCGTCGCCAGCAGACCGTTGCGTACGAGCATCAGCAGGCAGCCCGTCCAGGTGCTGTGGACGACCTCCCCGTACAGGCCGGGATAGGCGACGGAGCCGACCGCGGTCGCCGCCACGATCAGCGCGGCCACCGGGCGTTGCGTGGTGTGCCGCGAGGTCAGGCACACGGCGGACAGGCCGAGCAGCCACACCATGTACTGCGGGCTGATCACCCGGCTCGTCACCGTGAACAGCAGGACGGCGGCGAGCGCGGCGTCGTACGGCGTCGTCGGCGTCCAGCGGCGCGCCCGCGCCCGCCACAGCAGCAGGAGCCCGAAGGCGGCGACCGTGAGGGCGAGCGAGACGGCCGCGACCGCCGGGACGTACGGACCCACGAACTCCATCGCGCCGTACTGGTAGCGCACCCTGCCCGGCCAGCCCGCGTGGCGCGCGAAACCGAGGACCGTGCCGCCCAGCGACTCGATCTGCACGCCCCGGCCGCCCTGCTGGCGCAGGAAGTCCAAGGGGTTGCCGAAGGCCGCCGTCAGGACGGCGAGCAGGCCGGCCGCCGTGACCGCCGCCGACGTCCAGGCCTCCCGTGTCGTATTGCCCCGCGGGGTGCCCAGGAGGGCCAGCGCGGGCCAGACCTTCACCAGGGCGCCGAGCGCGGCGAACGCGCCGCACGCGCGCGTGGAGCGCGTCAACGTCAACAGAGAGATGACGGCGAACGCCGTGACCTGCACGTCGTACCGCGCCAGCGGAATGTGCAGCAGTAGCGGCAGGCCCAGCGTCCACAGCACCGCGCCACGCGGACTGCGGCCAGGCCGGGCGCCCGCGCGCGCGAGTGCCAGCGCGATCACGGCGTCCGCCACGAGCGTGAGCGTCACGAAGGCCTGGACGTACGTCAGGCTCGGCAGCAGCGCGGGCGAGAGCAGCATGGGGGCCGCGCCCGGCGGGTACTGCCACAGCCGGTCACCCGCCGGAAAGGCGCCGTGCGACAGGACGCCGTACCAGCGGAAGTACAGGTGACTCACCTCGCGCGACACCGCGCCGTTGCCCAGCGGGGCGATGTCGTCGTGCGCGAGCAGCCAGAGCATCAGGGCGCGGGTGGCCACCCAGGCGGCGGCGAGAGCGAGCGGGGGGAACCGGCGGTGTCGGGGGCTCTGGTAAGCGCTCATCAAGGCCGGATCGTAAGCTGCACGGATGGCTCATGAGTGCCGATACGCCGTCAATACCGTTCAAAGGTTGGGTAATAGCAAAAAATCGGTCGCATGGTGAGAGTGTTGATGAAGCGGTGCGGCGTCGGCCGCCGGGGGTTCGTGGCGGTGTTGGTGCCCATGCTCGTCATGCTGGCGCTCGGGCTGTGGGGGCTGGACCGCGGCGGCATGTGGCGCGACGAGGCCGCCACCTTCCAGGTCGCGCGGCGTTCGGTCCCGCAGATCTGGCACCTGCTGCACCACGTCGACGCGGTGCACGGCCTGTACTACCTCCTCATGCACGTCGTCCTCGCCCCCGACTTCGGCGAGGTCGCCATCCGGCTTCCCTCGGTCTTCGGCGCCGCCGTGACCGCGGGCCTCGTCGCCGCCCTCGGCGTCCGCCTGTGCCGTCCGCGCGTCGGCCTGTGGGCGGGCCTGCTGTACGCGGTCACGCCCATGACCGGACACTTCGCACAGGAGGGCCGCTCGTACGCGCTCGTCGCGGCCGGCGCGGCGGGGGCGACGCTGCTCCTGGTACGCGCGGTACGCGCGCCGCGTGTCGGGGGCTGGTGGGTGTACGGGGGGACCGTCGCCGTCACCTGCCTGCTGCACGAGTTCGCGGTGCTGCTCCTGCTCGCGCACGCGGCGACCCTGGCGGTGGCGCGGATGCCGTGGCGGGAGTGGCGGCGGTGGGGGTGCGCGGCGGGGGCCGCGGTGCTCGTACTTGCGCCGCTGGTGCTCGTCTCGCACGGGCAGTCCGCCCAGGTCGCGTGGCTGTCGCCGCCGAACGCGGAGAGCGTGGACCGGCTGCTGCGCGCGTTCACCGGGTCGACCGGGCCCGTCCTCGTGCTCTACCTGGCCCTCATCGGCCTCGCGGTGTGCCCGCCCCGCGCGCGACGCGGGGAGGTGACGCTCGCGGCGGTCGCCCTGCCGCTGATGGTGGTCCCGCCCGCGGTGCTGATCACGGTCTCCCGCTTCTGCCCGCTCTACGACCAGCGGTACGTGCTGTACGCCCTGGCGGGGGCGCCGTTGCTGGCCGCGACGGGGGCGGACCGTCTGGCGGGGGCGGTGGCGCGGCTGTGGTCGACGACGGCGGAACCGAGGCTGCGGTTGACAGCGACGGTGTCGCGGCTGCCGTTGGCGAGGCGGGCGTCGAGGCGGGCGTCGAGAGCGCCGCTGGTGAGGCCTCGGGCGCGGCTGCCGTTCGTCGGTCTCGCCGGTGTCCTCGCCATCGCCGCCGCCTTCGCCGTCCAGTTTCCCCTGCTCCGCCAGGACCGTGCCCCCGACCGCCGTCCCGACAACCTCGCCGCGGTCTCCGCCATCGCCGGGCGCGAACTGCGGCCCGGCGACCCGGTGTTGTTCCTGCCGTCGCTCGCGCGACGGTCGGCGCTGGCCTATCCGAAGGGCTTTCACGGGGTGCGCGACATCGCGCTCAGGACGCCCGCGCACGCGTCCGGGACGCTCTACGGGGAGGAGGCGGGCCCGGGCGAGCTGCGCCGCCGGCTTGAGCGGCTCGACCGTGTGTGGGTGGTCGCCGAACCGTTCGCGATGCAGCCGACCTGGTCCGCCCGGACCGCGACCGATCGAACCAAACTCGCCCTGCTCGACGAGGCGTTCACCCTGCGCGAGCAACTCGTCCGCAAGGGCGTCACCCTGCGCTTGTACGTACGCCGACCGTCGTCATGGGCGAGGCCCGTCGGCCCGGGCGAAGGGCAGGCGGCGCTAGTTCAGCGCCCCCTCGTCCGGCGACCCCTCGTCCAGCGGCGCCTCGTCCACCGCCGGCTCCGCCAGGACCCCGTCAGCCAGAACCGCCTCGTCCAGCGCCCTCGTCAGCCGGTCCAGGCGCGTCCGCAGCTCCCGGATCTCGTCCAGCTCGAAGCTCGTCGCGGCGACGACCCGGCGCGGCACGCGCAGCGCGCGCTCGCGCAGGGCGATGCCCTCGTCGGTGAGGTGGACGTGCACGGAGCGCTCGTCGCGGGCGCTGCGCTCACGCCGTACGAGACCGGCCGCCTCCAGTCGCTTGAGCAGGGGGGACAGCGTCCCGGAGTCGAGCCGCAGATGCTCGCCGACCTTCTTCACCGGCAGCTCTCCGTGCTCCCACAGCACCAGCATCACCAGGTACTGGGGGTAGGTGAGCCCCAGATCCTTGAGGATCACCCGGTACACGCTGCCGAAGGCGCGCGACGCGGCGTTCAGGGAGAAGCAGATCTGCTGGTCGAGACGGAGGTAGTCCCCGTCGGCGTCGGGGGGAGACAGGGGCGGGGCCTGGGGGCTCGGGGTCGGCATGGCGGTCATGGATCCAGGATAGCTCTTGCTCGCCATTAAGTTGTGTGCAATTGAATTGCGTGCTCTAATTGAGGACGTGAGGCGGTCGGACCGGCTGCCCCAGCAATCCTTTGACTTGAGAGGGACGGTCTCCATGGACGCGATCTACACCGCTGTCGCCACCGCCACCCACGGCCGCGACGGCCGCGCCATCAGCTCCGACGGCAAGCTCGACCTCCAGCTGGCCATGCCGGTGGAGCTGGGCGGGAACGGCGAGGGCACCAACCCCGAGCAGCTCT
Source organism: Streptomyces sp. SD15 (assembly GCF_054462255.1). Lineage (NCBI taxonomy): Bacteria > Bacillati > Actinomycetota > Actinomycetes > Kitasatosporales > Streptomycetaceae > Streptomyces > Streptomyces sp. SD15. The sequence continues at coordinate 44,489 of NZ_JBTLMO010000013.1, forward strand.
TCGCCGCCGGTTACGCCGCCTGTTTCGCCAGCGCCCTCGGCCTCGTCGGCCGCGCCGCGAAGGTCGACGTCAGCGACGCCGCGGTGACCGGCGAGGTCGGCATCGGCAAGCAGGGAGAGGGCTTCGGCCTGAAGGTCACGCTGCGCGTGGAGCTGCCCGACACCGTGGACCAGGAGACCGGCCGCAAGCTCGTCGAGCAGGCCCACCAGGTGTGCCCCTACTCCATGGCCACCCGCGGCAACATCCCGGTCGACCTCGTCATCGAGTAGGTTCCCGTCCTTCCGACTCCCGCACCTCGCGCCTCTCAAGGGGCGCGAGGCTGTGGCATATGCGGCTCCGCGTGGGCGCGACCAGCCCCCACCGCCCCGCGGCCTGCGCTCGGGACCCTTACGGCGACGTCAGGATGTTGCGTCCCGCCTGCGCCGGCACGGCGACGACGGACACCTGCTCCATGACCTGCTCGCCCAGCATCAGCGTCCGCACGACCCGCTCGGCCGCCCGCCCGTCGTCGAACGCGCAAAACCGCGCCCGGAACCCGGCCCGCAGCCGCGCCGACTCCGCGTCCTGCCAGGTCCCGGACCCGAACAGCCACGCCAACTCCCGGTAGGAGCGCGCGACATGGCCCGCCGCGTCGGCGGTGATGTCGAAGTAGGCGCCACGGCTCGCCGCGTACGCTCCCCAGTCGTCGGCGTGGATCACGATCGGCCGGTCCAGGTTGGCGTAGTCGAACAGGAGGGCCGAGTAGTCCGTGACCAGCACGTCGGAGGCGAGCATCAGATCCTCGACGTGCGGCTCGTCCGTCGCGTCGACGAGAACCCCGCGCCGGTGCAGCTCCGCCAGGCCCATCCCGCGCGCCGGGCCGTCCGCGAGCGACGGATGCAGGCGGACGACGAGGGTGTGGCCCGCACCGAGGTCGTCGGCGAACCGGGCGAGGTCGATACGGTCGGCGTACCCGCCCCGGACGTAGTCGCGGCGCGTCGGCGCGTACAGGACCACGGTGTGGTCGGCGGGGATGCCCAGGCGGGCGCGGATCTCGTCATCCGGCTTCCCGTGGACGAGTACGTCGTTGCGGGGGCTGCCGGTGCGCAGCGAGGTGAAGTGGCAGGGGTAGGCGCGGTCCCAGACCAGCTCGGAGTGGCGGTTGGCGACCAGGCTGTAGTCCCAGCGGTCGGCGCGGCGCAGCATCCCCGGTACGTCGAAGCCGTGCCGGGCGCCGGGCTTGTCCAGCAGGTCGGCCGCCATGTACTTCAGCGGGGTGCCCTGGTGGGTGTGGATGTGGACGCTGCCGGGGCGTTTGACGAGCGTGCCGGGCCAGTTGACGTTGTTGACGAAGTACGTGGCCCGGGCGGTCACTTGGCGGTAGCGCGGCGAGTCCGGGGTGACGTACTCGATGCCGGGCGGCAGCAGCGGCACCTGGTCCTCGCGCACCACCCACACCGAGCGGATGTGCGGGGCGAGTTCACGCGCCGCACGGTGGATCGCGCCCGGGTCGCCGAGCACCCCGCGGTGCGAGAACGCCGAGTAGACCGCCAAGTTCGGGTCCAGCGAGCGGTGTGCGTGCACGGCGGACCAGCCGCGCTTGATGCGGGTGACGGTCGCCTTGCGTGCCTGCCGCCCGCGCCGGCCGAGATTCCCGCCCAGCTGATCCGCCTGCCTCCGGGCGCGATAGCGGACGTAACCGCCCTCCAGGACGCGCAGATCGCTCGGCACCGGCCCGCTCCTGTGCTCGCGGAAGAGGGCGGCCGTACGCCGGAAGAACTCGGCCTTGTCGGACTCGGGCAGCCGGTCCGGCTTGGAGAGGATGTCCAGGCAGTGCTCGCCCATCCTGCGATGCAGATACGGGCGCCAACTCGCTAGTGCCGGGCGGGAGTCGACGAACGCGAAGACCCGCTCGTACTGGTCGTGGATGTCGAAGTGCTTGCGGCTGGTGGTGGACAGGATGCTGCCCTGACGCCGCTGCCGGTAGGCCAGGCAGATCCGGTCCAGCGTGGCGATGCGCTCCGCGCTGAGCATGACCGGGAACGTCCAGGGCGTGTCCTCGTAATAGCCGGGCGGGAAGGCGAAGTCCTCGCGCCGGACGAACTCGCGGCGATAGACCTTGTTCCACGCGACCATCAACAGGTCCAGGATCTCCGGGTGTTCGGCGGCCGCGAAGGTGCCGTCGCCCCCCTCCGCCAGGACGCGTGCGAGGACGTTCCGGCGTGTACCGCCCCACCAGTACGTTCGCGCGTAGTCGAATACGAGGACGTCGGGGTCGTCCGGGTCGGCGGTCTCGTCCAGGCGGTCGGCGATGGCGCGCAGGGCGCCCGGCGTGAGCGTGTCGTCGCTGTCGAGGAAGAAGAGGAAGTCCCCGGTGGCGTACGGCATTCCGGCGTTCCGGGCCGGGCCGAGCCCCACGTTCCGAGGCAGGTGCAGCACCCGTACGCGCGGGTCGCGGGCCGCGTACTCGTCGAGGATCGCGCCGCAGCCGTCCGGCGAACAGTCGTCGACGGCGATGACCTCGAGGTCCGGGTACGACTGGTCCAGGACCGAGTCGAGGCACTCGCGCAGAAAGCCCTGCACCTTGAAGACGGGCACGATGATGCTGAAGCGCGGCACGTCAGCTCCTTACGAGGGTGGACGCGGCGGGGGCCACAACGCGCTCGGCGAGCGGGACCACCGGGGGGATCGCCTCGGGCGGCTCGCCCAGCAGCACTCTCCGTACGACCCTCTCGGCGGCCCTTCCGTCGTCGAACTGGCAGAACCGCGCCCGGAATTCGGCCCGCAGACGCCGCGCGGACTCGTCCGCGTAGGAACGGTCGCCAAAGACCCGCGCGAGCTCCTCGGGGGTGCGGACCACCGGGCCCGGCGGTGCCTGCGTCACGTCGAAGTAGACGCCCCGCGTCTCCCGGTAGACCTCCCAGTCGTCCGCGTACACGACGATCGGGCGGTCGAGGTTGGCATAGTCGAACATGATCGACGAGTAGTCCGTGATCAGCACGTCAGCGGCCAGACAGACGTCCTCCGAGGAGCGGTGCCGGGTCACGTCGATGATCCGGCCGCTGCTCCTTCCGCGACCCTCGTCGTAGAAGTAGTGGGCGCGCAGCAGGACGACGAACTCGTCACCGATCTCCTCGCAGAACGCCTCCAGGTCGAGCCGGGCGTCGAAACCGGTGCTGTGGTCGCGGTGTGTGGGCGCGTAGAGGAGGGCCGTCCTGCCCTCGGGGACGCCCAGCCGCTCGCGCACGCGGGCCACGTCGTCGGCGGTCGCCGTGTAGTAGACGTCGTTGCGCGGATAGCCGTACTCCAGGGCCTCGTACGTGCCAGGGAAGGCCCGCTCCCACATCTGGGTGGAGTGGCGGTTGGAGGAGAGGTTGTAGTCCCAGCGGTCCACGCGGTTCAGCAGCCTGGTGAAGCTGCCGGTCGCGGCGGCCACCACGGGATACGTCGACTGGTCGACGCCCATCTTCTTCAGCGGGGTGCCGTGCTGGGTCTGTACGTGCACGGTGCCGGGGCGCTTGACGACACCGTCCGCGAAGTTGGCGTTGTTGATGAAGTACTTGGCGCGGGCCAGCACCTCCCAGTAGCGGCGGCTGCCGATCACCGCGTGGTCGACGCCCTTCGGCAGCTCATCCACCGCGTCGGGCTCGACCAGGAACACCGAGCGGATGTGCGGGGCGAGTTCGCGGGCCTTGGCGTGGATCGCGGCCGGGTTGCAGGCGTAGCCGCGGCCCCAGTACGCGCAGTACACGGCCAGGTTCTCGTCGAGGGCGCGGCGCAGGTGCGCGGCGTAGCGGGCGCGGGTGCGCGGCATCCTCGGGCGCGGCACCCTTCGTACCGCCTTCGCCGCCGCCCGGTTGGCGCCGCGCAGCGCCCGGAAGACGCTGTACGCCCCGGCCGCGAGCAGCCGGTGCTGCACTCCGACACTGCCCGCCGGCGGCTGGAACCCGGCCGGGCGATGGCACCGGTAGAGCCCGCCCGCGCAGCGGAAGAAGGCCCGGCGGTGGCGCGCGGGCAGTCGGTTCGGGTGGGCGGCCGTCTTCAGGACGACGGTGAAGAAATGATCGAACAACGCTCGTGACCGCTCGTCGGGCAGCCCCTGTTCGGCGGCTGTCCGCATCACCAGGTCGATCTGGTCGAGGAGGTCGAGCTGCTGCTCACCCGGTGCGTTCAGCTTGCTGCCCTGCCGCCGCAGCAGATGCCGTACGACGACCGAGCGCAGCACCGCCACCCGCCCGGCGGCCACGGTCACCAGGCCGCCCCAGCCGAGGTCCGTGAAATGCCCGTCGGGAAAGGTGAGTCGGTGTTCCAGGAGGAAGGCGCGGCGGTAGGCCGCACTCCACGCCGGGACAATCGCGCCGGTGAGCTGCGGCGCCCGGTCCGGGGCGAACACCCCTCGGGGTGTCGGCGGAAGCGGGGGCGTGGCCGCCGCGCCGGACCACCAGTGGACCCGCTCGTGCTCGAAGTAGAGGACGTCCGCGCCGTGCCGGAGCTCGGCGTCCAGGGTTGCCAGCGCGCCCGGCACCAGGACGTCGTCGCCGTCGAGGAAGAGCAGATACGTGCCCCTCGCCACCCCGAGCCCCGTGTTGCGCGCCGCGCCCAGACCGCACGACGGCGGCGAGTACACCGGGACGACCCGGGAGTCCCGCGCGGCGTACCCGGCGACGACCTCGCCCCCCGGGGAGTCCAGCCCGTCGCAGACCGGGATCAGCTCGAGGTCGCCGAAGGACTGGGCGAGGACCGAGTCCAGCGCGTCGGCCAGTCGTCCGGCGACTCCATGAGTGGGCACGATGACGCTGAAGCGGGGCATTCTGCTCTTTCTTTCACGAACGCTCACGGAAACGCTCAGGGAACGCTGGTCAGGGACTTCATCGCCCCGGCCGCCCGGCGGGCCGCCACGTGGTGGGCCGGGTCGGCGTGGGCCGCGATGGGCTGGAAGGCATGCCCGCTCCCGCTCAGAAGGTCTCGGCGACGGGGGCGCCGCCGGGCGCGGGGACGGTCGTGAGGGGGGCGTCCGGGCGGGCCGCGGCGGCCGACGGGACCGGATGCAGCTGCGCGAGCGGCACGGCTCGCGGCAGCCCGCCCCGCTCGCCCAGCACGACATGGCGGACCACCCGCTCGGCGGCGCGCCCGTCCTCGTACGGGCAGAACCGTTCGCGGAACGTGGCCCGCAGCTGCGACGAGCGGGAGCCGCGCCAATGGCCGGTCGAGAAGATGTCGATCAGCTCGTCCTCGCTGCGCGCCACCGCGCCCGGCGGGAAGGCGCGCAGGTCGAAGTAGGTGCCGCGGGACGCCTCGTACGCCTCCCAGTCGTCCGCGTGGATGACGATCGGCCGGTCGAGGGCCGCGTAGTCGAACATCAGGGACGAGTAGTCGGTGATCAGCGCGTCCGAGGCGAGGCACAGGGACTCGACGCTCGGGTGGTCGGAGACGTCGATGAGCCGGGCACCGGGGGTGTGGGTGAGCGGGGCGGCGTACGAGGGGTGGGCCCGGGTCAGCACGACGAAGCTGGGGCCGAGCCGGCGCAGGACGCGCTCCAGGTCGAGGCCGAGGCGCTGGGTGCGGCGGTAGTCGCGGTACGTGGGCGCGTACAGCAGGGCGACGGCGGCCTCGGGGATGCCGAGGGACGCGCGCAGCCGGGACACATCCGCCGAAGTCGCCCGCTGGAAGACGTCGTTGCGGGGGAGCCCGTACTCCAGCGTCGTGAACGCGGCCGGGAAGACCCGCTCCCACACCAGGGTGGAGTGGCGGTTGCCGGACAGGCAGTAGTCCCACTTGTCGGCGCTGCGCAGCAGCTCGGCGAAGTCCGTGTCGCGGGCGGAGGCCGGGCGGTCCTGGAGGTCGAGGCCCATGTGCTTGAGCGGGGTGCCGTGCTGCGTCTGGATCATGATCTGGCCGCTGCGCTTGACCAGCCGGCGGTCGAAGTTGACGTTGTTCACGAGGTACTTGGAGCGGGCGAGTGCCGTCCAGTACGCCGTCGTACCGGGCCGCAGCCTGCGCGTCGCGGGCGGGATCGTGTGATGGTGCTCGGGGTGCGCGATCCACGCGGTGCGGATGTGCGGGGCGAGATTGCGGAACGCCGACTCCAGGGCGCCCGGATTGCAGCCGTGGCCGCGCCCCCAGTAGCTGGAGAAGACGGCGCGGTCGGCGCGCAGGGGAAGACGGAGCTGGACGCGGTAGTGGAACTGCAGGGCGGCGCCGCGTGTGGCGCGAAGCAGTTCTTTCATGCGGCGCAGGGACTTTTTCCGCGCGTGCGAGGCCAGCGACAGCAGGCGGTACGTGCGGTGCGTGCCGAGCCGGACCAGGGCGTGCCGGACGCGGGTGCGCGGGCGGACGGGGGCGCCCGGCGTGCGGTAACGGCGGTAGTGGGTGCGAGCCTTGCGGAGGAACTCGGCGCGGGTGCCGCGCGGCAGCCGGTCGCGCCTGGTGAACACCGTCGAGAGGTGGTCGACCATCCGGCGGAACAGGACCGGGCGCCAGCGGGCGGCCAGCTCCGGGTGCGCGTCGAGATGCGCGAAGACACGGTCGTACTGCTCGAAGATGTCGAAGTGGCTGCGGCTGCTGGTGCCGAGGATGTTGCCGTGCCGGCGCTGGCGGTAGTGGACGCACACGCGATCCAGGGTGGCGATGGTCTCGGCGGAGACCAGCACCGGATAGGTCCAGGGGGTGTCCTCGTAGTGGCCGGGCGGGAAGGTGAAGCCCTCGCGCTCGACGAACTCGCGGCGGTACGCCTTGTTCCAGACCACCATCAGGACCTTGAGCAGTCCCGGCCGGTCGTCCAGCGGGAAGGGCGCCGGGCCCTGCTCGGTGAGCTGCTCCGCGAACTGGTTGCGGACAGTCCTGCCGCTCCAGTACGTGCGCGCGTAGTCGTAGACGAGGACGTCCGGTTCGGCAGTCTCCTTCAGCCGGTCGGCGATCGCGCGCAGGGCGTCCGGGGTGAGCGTGTCGTCGCTGTCCAGGAAGATCAGATAGTCGCCGGTGGCGCGTTCGAGGCCCGCGTTGCGGGCGCGGCCCAGGCCGACGTTCTCGGGCAGGTGTACGGGACGGACGCGGGCGTCGCGGGCGGCGAACTCGTCGATGATCGCCCCGCAGGCGTCGGGCGAGTGGTCGTCGACGGCAATCAGTTCGAGATCGGGGTACGACTGCTCGAGGACGGATTCAAGGCACTCGTGCAGGTACGCCTGAACCTTGTACGCGGGGACGATGACACTGAACCTGGGCAAGGCACATCCATGGGTCGGCGCGGGCATACTGCGCGGAAACGGCCGAAGGGGTGACTTGGTTACGCCAGATGTGGCATACGGGGGATGTACGGGTGAACGCGCGGGGTTGTCGCGGTGACGGGCGAGGGGCGGGCCGGTGTCCGGCCCGCCCCTGAAATGCTGCTGCTGTCGGTCTACTTCACCGCGCCCGCCATCACGCCGGACACGAACTGCCGCTGGAACGCGAAGAACACCGCCAGCGGGATCACCATCGAGATGAAGGCGCCCGGCGCCAGCACGTCGATGTTGTTGCCGAACTGACGTACCTGGGTCTGCAGTGCGACCGTGATCGGCTGGCTGCCCGAGTCGGAGAACACCAGCGCGACCAGCATGTCGTTCCACACCCACAGGAACTGCAAGATGCCGAGAGACGCGATCGCGGGACCGCCGAGCGGCATCACGACCCGTACGAACAGCCGTAGTTCACCCGCGCCGTCGAGCCTCGCCGCCTCCAGCAGCTCCCTCGGGATCTCCGCGAAGAAGTTCCGCAGCAGGAACACCGCGAAGGGCAGGCCGAAGCCCACATGGAAGAGGATGACGCCGAAGATCGTGCCGAAGACGCCGATGTTTCCGAAGAGTTCGGCGATCGGGATCAGCGCCACCTGTACGGGGACGACCAGCAGGCCGACCACGCCCAGGAACCACCAGTCGCGGCCGGGGAACTCCATCCAGGCGAAGGCGTAGCCCGCGAGCGAGCCGATGACCACGACGAGGACGGTCGCCGGGACCGTGATCAGCACGGTGTTCACCAGCGAGTCGGTGATGTCGCTGTTCTCCAGGAGCTTTTGGTAGCTGTCCACGGTGAGCTGCGAGGGCTCGCTGAACACCTTCCACCAGCCGGACGCGTTCATGTCCTCCGGCCTGCGCAGCGAGGACAGCAGCAGCCCGATGGTCGGCACCAGCCAGAACAGGCCGACGAGGAGCAGGACGACGCGTACGATCCCGCCGCTGACGCCGCTCGCGAGCCGGGAGCCGAGGGAGGACTTGGCCTTGCGCGCGCTCTGCTCGCCTTGCGCGCCTTGCTTGCTCGGCGTGCTCATCGCCGCACCTCCCGCCTGAGCCTGCGGATGTTGAACAGCATCACCGGGATCACGAGCAGCAGCAGGAACACCGCGATGGCGCTCGCGATGCCCGGCTGGTCCTCCGAGAAGCCCTTGCGGTACAGCTCCAGGGCCAGCACGTTGGCGTCGTCCTGGGACGAGCCCGGCGCGATGATGAAGACCAGGTCGAACACCTTCAGCACGTTGATCATCAAGGTGACGGCGACGACCGCGAGCACGGGTGCGAGCAGCGGCACGGTGACCCTTCTGAAGACCTGCCACTCGTTGGCGCCGTCGACCCGGGCGGCCTCCAGGAGCTCACGCGGCACGCCCGCGAGCCCCGCCGCGATCAGCACCATCGCGAAACCCGCCCACATCCAGATGTACGAGCCGATGATGGCCGGCGTGACCAGGGACGGGCCGAGCCAGTCGAGGCCGTTGTAGGGCTCCCGGAAGTTGCTTGCCGGAAGCCGGAGTTGGGCCCCGTCGGCCTTGTCCGAGAGTGTGAAGGTGCCGTCGCCGGCGACCTTCGTGGAGTCGACCACCTTGCCGTCCTTGACGGCCTCGACCTTCATCCCCGCGTAGCCGAGCTCGCCCGTGTCGACCTGGCCGAGCTTCCCGACGCCCTTGCCGCGGGTGAAGTCCTGCCAGGCCGTACCGGTGACCTTGCCGGGCTCGGGCGCGGCCTGTACGGCCTCCTTCGCGCTGCCGGGCATCTGTTCGGGGGCGACACCGACGAGGGGGAGGGTGACGGACTGTCCGGCCTGGACGGGTTGTCCGGTGATGAACCCGCCCTTGTCCGGCTGGAGCGGCGACTGCCGTCCCGGGTGGGCCTTCGGGAACGCCGATGACTCGGCGAACGTGTCGTGCACCCCCACCCAGACCGCGTTCGCGACCCCCTTCTCCGGGTCCTGGTCATACACCAGCCGGAAGATGATTCCCGCCGCGAGCATCGAGATCGCCATCGGCATGAAGATGACGAGCTTGAACGCCGTGCCCCAGCGCACCCGTTCGGTGAGCACCGCGAAGACGAGTCCGAGCGCGGTCGCGACGGTGGGCGCGAACACGACCCAAATGATGTTGTTCTTCAGGGCGGTGCGGATGCCGTCGTCCGTGAACAGGGACTTGTAGTTGTCGATTCCGGCGAACCCGTCGCCGGACTGGTCGTAGAAGCTGCGGACGATCGAGTACCCGATCGGGTAGACCACGAGCGCGCCGAGCAGCACGAGACAGGGCAGCAGGAAGAGCACTGCCACGGTCCTGCGGGTGCCGGTCACGCTCTTGTGTTTTCCGGGCGCGGGAGGAGCCGGGGTGGCTCCTCCCGCCGTTGCCGACGTCATCGCCGGATCAGCCCTTGTAGGCCGCGGCCGCGTCGGCCTCCAGCTTCGCCTGTGCCCCTGCCACGTCCTTCGGGTTCTTCAGGAAGTCCTGCAGGACCTTCCACTCTCCCTTGCCGGGCGTACCGCCGAAGGCCTGCGGGGCCTGGTCGGACATGTCGAAGCGGAAGTCGTCGCCCGCGGCGATCAGGGCCTTCGCCATGGACTGCTGGACGGCGTTCGGGTACGCGGAGTTGGCCACGTTCTTGTTGGGGGAGAGGTAGCCGCCGAGCCCGGCCCAGATCGTCGCGGCGTCGGGCGAGGCGAGGAAGGTGAGCAGGGCTTGCCCCGCCTTCGACTCCTTCAGCAGTACGGCCGCGTCGCCACCGCTGACGACAGGCGCCTTGTCGCCCACCGCCGGGAACGGGAACACCTTCGCGTCCGTTCCGATCTTCGCCTCCGTCTCCGCGATGTTGACGCCCACGAAGTCGCCCTCGAAGACCATGCCCGCCTTCGGCTGGTCACCGCCGGTGAACGTCTGCGTCACCGACGCCGGGAACTCCGTCTGCAGCGCGCCGTCCGCGCCGCCCGCGATGTAGTCCTCGTTGCCCCACAGCTGGGCGAGTGTGGTCAGCGCGTCCTTCACGGACGGGTCCGTCCACTTGATCTCGTGCGCGGCGAGCTGGTCGTACTTCTCGGGCCCAGCCTGGGAGAGGTAGATGTTCTCGAACCAGTCGGTGAGGGTCCAGCCGTCCGCGCCGCCGACGGAGACGGGGGTGACACCGGAGTCGTAGACGGTCTGGGCGGTGGAGAGGAACTCGTCCCAGGTCTTGGGCTCCGTCACCCCGGCGTTCTCGAAGACCTGCGTGTTGTACCAGACCAGCGACTTGTTGGCGGCCTTGAAGTAGACGCCGTACTGCTCGCCGTCGATCTTGCTCAGGTCCTGCCAGCCCTGTGAGTAGTTCTTGGCGAGCTGAGCCTGCGCGTCCGCGCCGACCGGCTTGGCCCACTTCTTCTCCACGGCCTGCTTGATGGCGCCGACCTGCGGAAGCATCGCGACGTCCGGCGGCGCACCGCCCGCGATCTTCGAGCCGAGGAAGTTGATGATCGGGTCCTGTGCGGGTACGAAGGTGACCTTCGCGCCGGTCCGCTTCTCGAACTCCGCGAGCACCTTCTTGAAGTTGGCCTGCTCGGGGCCGGTCCATACGGCCGCCACCTCGAGGCTCTCGCCGTCGAGCTTGGGGAGGGTGAGGGTGCTGCCGCCGCTACTGGCGCTGCTTTCCTCCCCGTCGTTGCCGCTCTTGTCGCCGCTGTCCCCGCCGCATGCGGTGAGGGTGAGCGCGCCGACAATGACGAGGGCTGCGGCTGCTTGTGCGGCCCTGGATGACCTGCGTGTCGAGTCTGTCGAGCTGTTGGGCGACCTGCGTGTACGAAGAGTGCTGCGCATTAATGCCCCGTTCTTCGTTCGTCGTCGAACGTCCGAAGCTGTCCCGTGCGGTCTGGTCTACGCCTGAGGGCTGGAGTGCGGCAAGAGCACCCGCGCTGTCAAGTGAGTGATCGTGATTGGGTCGTGACGTGCGCCGCCCTCGTTTGCAGTGGCATCCGACGCGCGGGTTGGGCGATACGGCTCACCCACGCGGTCACATCACGACGCGCGATATTCGGATCTCGCGCGTCCGAACGCTGTGCCACGATGCCGAGATGATCTCCAACTCGCCCATATCCCCCGTCGTTCCCGCAGGCCGGATGGCCCGGAAGGGACAGCCGGTGCTCAGTCTTCCCGGCGGGCTGGAACTACGTCCATGGCGCGTCACCGACGCCGACGTCCTGGTGGCCGCCGGCCAGGATCCGGCGATTCGCCAATGGAACCTCCTGCACGTGGAGTCGCCGGACGACGCGCGCAAAAGGATCGAGCGCATGCACGAGCGCTGGCACGCCGAGACGAGCGCGATCTGGGCCATCGCCGGGCCGGGCGGCGGCAAGGCCACAGGGCTCATCGGGTGGAACGACATCGACCTGCGGGGCGGCAGCGCCGAGATCGTCTACTGGCTCCTTCCCGCGGCCCGGGGCGGAGGTGTCGTCGCCGAGGCCGTGCGACGCGTCAGCCGGTGGGCCCTGGGCGACCTCGGCCTGCATCGCCTGCGACTGTGCCACTCGGTGACCAACCCGGCATCCTGCCGAGTGGCGGCCAAGGCCGGATACTCCCTCGAGGGCACCATGCGCGGCGCGCTGCTCCACACGGACGGCTGGCACGACCAGCACCTCCACGCTCTCGTCCAGGGCGACTGTTAGGCGGCCGGACCGTGCGGAGCGGAGACCTCGACCGTCACGGGCGAGTGTGGAGGGTGGACCGCTCACCTCAACCGAGTTCTTCCATGTCACTCCGGTCAGAGCAACGACGGCACCTCAACAGCCGCCACCGAGCGTGCCGCCCGCTCCAACGCGCTGGCCAGGAGCGCCAAGTCCGTCGGACCGTTGCCGAGTTCGCGGACCGGGCGGCGGGCCGGGGGGTCGCCCATGCGGTGCCAGTCCAGGGGGACGACTGTGGGGCGGAGGGTGGCGGTGCGGGGGATGCGGCCGGTGACGCGGCCGGCTTGGAAGGGGGTGAGGCGGCCGTCGGGGGTGGAGAGGCGGCCGCGGCCGGGGGCCGGTTCGTCCGCACCCGGCGACGGTGGGTCGAGGGTGACGCGGAGCGCGGCGGCGCGGCCCAGTTCGGTGGTGGCCGTTCGGCCGTCGTCCATGGCGGTCGCCACGAGGTGGACCCCGAGGCGGTCGCCCTCGCGGGCAACGGCTTCCAGGGCCCGTACGACCGAACCGGCCGCGGGCCGTCCCGGTGATCCCAGCGCGGGGGAGAGCAGCGCGTCCAGGTCGTCGACCATGACGACGAGGCGGGCGAGCGGGGGGCCCGGCTCGGTGCGCTCCCGGGTCGCCGCGGGGCGCAGGCGCAGCGTCGAGCTGGGCGCTGTGTCGAGATCCGCGGCTCCGGAGGGGGCTCCCGGCGACGAGCCGACGGGGGGCTTGGGTGTGCGCTGGGCGACGATCCGGGGCGACACCTCGCGCCGGGTGTGCCACTCCGCGAAGTCGAGTCGCCCGAGCAGCTCGGCCCGCCGCTTCAGCTCGGCGCTGAGGGACTGGGCGAACTCCCGCATGCGCACGGGGTCGTTGGCGGTGAGGTGGGTGGTGACGTGCGGGAGGTCCGTACAGACACGGAGCCCCTCGCCCCCTTGCCCCGCGCCATGGCCCCCGGTGCTGTCGCGTCCGTCCACGAGCACGATCCCGAGCCGGTCCGGTCGCTCCGCGGCGGCCAAAGACGCGGCGATGGAGCGAAGGAGTTCCGTACGGCCGCTGCCCGGTGAGCCCTCGATCAGCAGATGCGGGCCCTCGGCGGGGAGATCCACGGCGACCGGTCCGCGCGGGCCCGCGCCGAGGACCGCCCGGCCGCGTCCGCCGAGCGCCTCCGCGTCGTCCGCCGCGTCCGCCCAACGCGCCATCAGCGAGGCCGGGGTGGCTCTGGCAAGTCCCAACTCGTCCAACAGGCGTGCCATTTGGGGCAATGGAGCCGATACGCGTGTGTGCCGGTCGGCGTGCGTGCCGTCCGCACGCAGGGGAGCGAGCGCGCGTGCGAAGCGCTCGGCCCAGGCCGGTGACACCGCGTCCACGGCGGCGACGGTGCCGTGCCCCACGGGCCCGCCCGACGCCACCCGCAGCAACCGCAGCGCCGTCGCCACGTCCCCGCTGAGCAGCGCCACCGCCCCGCACTCCCGGAACGCCGGTGACGCCTCGCCCGCCGCCTCGTACGTCTCCGTCACCGGCGACGCGGGCGACGCCGGTGACGTCTCGGCCAGGCACACCACGTGGACACCGGCCCGCGACCCCTCGTGCGCCAGCCGCACCACGGCCTCCCGGACGTCGGCACCGCCGGGGTCCCCGTCCACCACGAGGACCGTGTACGGCCCGTCGAAGGCGCCGGGCGTCGGGTCCTCGTCGCGCGCCCAGGAAGGCCGGTGCGCTCCGCCCCGTACATCGCCGCCGGCGTCCAGGGGGATGTGGTCGGCCTTGTCGTACGGCCTGGGCCTGGTGCCCGAACCGTCGATGCCGGCCGTGTCCGACAGGTGGTCCTCCAAGCGGCGGAGGAGTTCGGCCGTGCGGGCCGTCGCCTGTTCGCGGTCGTAGGCGAGGAGGAGACGGCAGTCCTGGCCGTGGGCGGGGCGGAGGTGGGGGAGCCAGCCGAGCCAGGACCACTCGGCGGTGCGCTCCTCGACCGTGCGGGAGCGGTCCGTGCTGATCAGGACGATCTCGAGGGCGTCGGGGGAGTGCAGCGCGGCGAGCTGCGCCACGACCGAGCGGGCCAGCCCCGCCAGGCGCGTCCGGGGCCCGGCCAGGCCCAGCGCGCCGACCTCCCGCAGGTCCGCCGTCACCGGCACCGCGGACAGCAGCCCCGCACCGCCGGGCGCCGCCCGGTCGGCCGTGCCCAGCCGCACCGTCAGCGCCTCCGGGTGTCCCGGTCCGCGCTCCCAGAGGCGCGGACCCGGTCCGAGTGCGGTGAGCAGCAGCGCCGCGGGATCGGGCCAGCTCTCCGGCGCCCGCGCCGCCAACGGGGCTGCTGCCGCGGGCATCGCGGCCGCGTACTCCCCGTCGTCGTACCCGTCGTACCCGTCGGGCCCGGTGCCTGCCGCTTCTCCACGGCCACCGGCCAGCCGCCGCGCCCAGGCGCCGAGCCCGCCCCGCTTCCGTACCCCCGGCGGAACGTCCGTGCCCCGCGGGGGAGTGCCTTTTCGGGTGCCGGTGTCGGGGGCGGCCGTGGCTCCGGTCGCTGCCGCGTCGGGAGCGGCCTTGGTGGGGGCGGCCTCGGTGGGCGGGTCGGGCAGGCGGCTCTCGATTCGGGGTGCGCTGCCCTGCTCCGGCACCGCCGGGCCGCGCTCCCGCGTCCCGGGGACGCCGCCCGAGGCCCCCCACTCCGCCACTCCGTACGCGTGATGTGTGTCACCGCCGGGTGGGGTGTCCGCGCCGGAGGTGCCCCCCACGCGCGCGTGCGGCACGACAGACGCAGACGCCCCAGCGGATGGCGACTTCGGGCGGGCCTCGGTCCCGGTGGCGGTCCCCGTGGCCACCCGGACATGGCCCTCCCCGTCGGGCGTCGTCCGCACGGAACCCGCGCCGCCGGGCGGAGCCAGCCGCAGGGCGGACTCGCCGACGCGCAGGAGCGCGCCCGGTGCGAGGCGGACGGGGCGGGTGCCCACGCGGGTGCCGTCCAGCGTCGTGCCGTTCGTGGAACCCAGGTCGGCGACCGAGACGCGGCCCTCGGGGGTGACCGTGACCGCGCAGTGCAGGCGGGAGACGTCCGGGTCGTCCAGGGGGACGTCCGCGTCGGCGGAGCGGCCGATCTGGATCCGGCCGCCGTGCAGGAGGTGGACGCCGCCCGCGTCGGGGCCCGCGACGACATGGAGCTGGGCCGCGACGTCGTCCACGTCCGGACCGGGCTCCGCGGGGGCGCCCAGGGACAGCACGGCGCCGTCCGTCAGGGGCGGCTCACCCAGTGTGCAGCGCTGCCCGTCGAGCCGCTCGACGCCCGCGTACAGCACGACCGGGCCTCCCCCGAGCGGGGCGGTGCCCCCGTCCCCGCCGACCGCCGCGGCCAGGCCCGATGCCACCGCCGCCAGCGCCGTCCCGGCGGGAGCGGTGACCAGCACATCGCAGGCCGCGGCACGTCCCCGCGGCTCCGAGGGCGGGCCCAGCGGGTCTACGACGGTCAGCCGGATCTGCATCGCCGTCAGCGGTCCCTTCCGCGCAGGCGCCCGCGCGGAAGGCGAGGCTGTGCCGCGGTCCCCCCACCGCAGATTCCCCCACCGCACACGGGCACGTCGGCCAGTACTGAAGGCATCCTCGCACCTGCCACTGACAACACGCCCGCCGCCCACCCGCGAGTGATCTTGATTGGTCGGCTCTGCCCGTAAAAGTGCCTGACCGATACCCGACCCATGGCCGACCGGTGCCCGCTTGAGATCGGTCACGCCAACGCCTCGGCAACCAACCGCCCGGAGCGAGCGTCTTTCCATCGAACATGCACGGGAACGTGTACGTAAGCCCTTATACGAACCACAAGCGCCCAGGGGAAGCACAGGAAGACGACAGCCCAGTGCCCTGTACGGCGGCACTACAGTGGGTCGGGAACACCTGTACCACGGTGATCACGGTGGACGGACCAGGCAAGCAAGCAGCAGGGAGCGCATGACGTGCGGCCGGTAGGCAGCAAGTACCTGCTCGAGGAGCCGCTCGGACGCGGCGCCACGGGCACCGTCTGGCGAGCCCGCCAGCGGGAGACCGCGGGCGCCGAGGCGGCCGTGGCCGGCCAGCCCGGCGAGACCGTGGCGATCAAGGTCCTCAAGGAGGAGCTCGCCAACGACGCGGACGTCGTGATGCGGTTCCTGCGGGAGAGGTCCGTGCTGCTGCGCCTGACCCACCCGAACATCGTGCGGGTGCGGGACCTCGTCGTCGAGGGCGACCTGCTCGCGCTGGTCATGGACCTCGTCGACGGCCCCGACCTCCATCGCTACCTGCGCGAGAACGGGCCCTTCTCGCCCGTCGCCGCCGCCCTCCTGACCGCCCAGGTCGCCGACGCGCTCGCCGCCAGCCACGCCGACGGTGTCGTGCACCGCGACCTGAAGCCCGCGAACGTCCTGCTCAAGCAGGACGGCGGTCAGATGCACCCGATGCTCACCGACTTCGGCATCGCCCGGCTCGCCGACTCCCCGGGTCTCACCCGGACCCACGAGTTCGTCGGCACGCCCGCCTATGTCGCGCCCGAGTCCGCGGAGGGGCGCCCGCAGACGTCCGCCGTTGACATCTACGGGGCGGGCATTCTGCTGTACGAGCTGGTCACCGGGCGTCCGCCGTTCGCCGGCGGGTCCGCCCTCGAGGTGCTCCACCAGCACCTCTCCGCAGAGCCCCGCCGCCCGTCGACCGTCCCGGACCCGCTGTGGACCGTCATAGAGCGCTGCCTGCGCAAGAACCCGGACGAGCGGCCCAGCGCCGAGAGCCTCGCGCGCGGCCTGCGCACCGTCGCCGCGGGCATCGGCGTGCACGCCAACTCCGCGCAGATCGCCGCCGCCGAAGGGGTGGGCGCGCTGCTCGCCCCCGACCCGATGCCGGCTGCGGTCCCGGGCATGCCCGGTGCGGCCGACCCCACGCAGGTGCTGCCGCACGGCGCGGGGGCGTACGACCCGAACGGCGCGACCAGCGTCCTGCCGCACACCGGTGACGCCGACCCCACCTCCGTACTGCCGCACCACGGCGCGGCCGATCCGACCGCCGTCATGCCGCCGGTGCCGCAGCACCAGCCCGGCGGGCAGCAGCCCGGTCAGCCCGGTCAGCCCGAGGATCCGCACCCCTGGCAGAACCAGCTGCGCGCTGCCCGCGACCGCAATGAGCAGACGCAGGTCCAGTATCTCGACCCCGACCAGGACCCGCTGCGCCGTCGCCCGCAGCGACAGGTCGCGCGCCCGCAACAGCAGCAGCAGCAACAGCAACAGCAGCAGCGGCCGCCGCAGGGGCAGCAGCCGCCGCCCGGGTACGGGTATCCGCAGCAGCAGTACGCGCAGCCTCAGCAGCATCAGCCGCAGCCGTACGCACCTCAGCAGCCGCAGCGCCAGCAGCCGCAGCCCCAGCGCCAGCAGCCGCAGCGGTACACGCCCCCGCCGCAGCAGCCCGAGGCGCCCGCACCGCGGCAGCCGCGTGAGCCGCGGCAGTCCAGTCCCAACCGGATGAAGATTCCAGGGCTCGGCTGCCTCAAGGGATGCCTGTTCACCATCGTCATCCTGTTCGTCGCCGGGTGGCTGGTCTGGGAGTTCAGTCCCCTGCAGGGCTGGATCGGGACCACCAAGGGGTACTGGGACCAGCTGACCGACTGGTTCACCACCGCCACCGATTGGATCGGGGATCTCGGCGGGGACTCCTCTTCCGGTAACTGACGGGCACTCGACGGACAGCCGACTCTGGGGACTTGTCGACATCTGACGGGTGATTTCCGCCTCCGAGGTGAAGGTTGCGGCTCCGGACGCGTAGTTTTGTCGGCTGAGGGCCTGGGGGCCCGCGGCGGCAGCCGCTGATGTCAGCGTCCCCAGGACGGCGCAGCAGCGACAACACGCGTCTCGGTAGGAGCTGTCTTGGCACGGAAGATCGGGAGCCGGTACACCGCGAACCAGATTCTGGGGCGGGGCAGCGCCGGCACGGTGTGGCTGGGCGAGGGACCCGAGGGGCCCGTCGCCATCAAGCTGCTGCGCGAGGACCTCGCGTCCGACCAGGAGCTGGTGGGCCGCTTCGTACAGGAGCGCACGGCTCTGCTCGGGCTCGACCATCCGCATGTCGTGGCTGTGCGGGATCTCGTCGTCGACGGGAATGACCTCGCGCTCGTCATGGATCTCGTCCGCGGTACGGATCTGCGCACCCGGCTGGACCGGGAGCGGCGGCTGGCGCCCGAGGCCGCGGTCGCGATCGTGGCCGATGTCGCCGACGGGCTGGCGGCGGCGCACGCGGCGGGGGTCGTGCACCGGGACGTGAAGCCGGAGAACGTGCTGCTCGACATGCAGGGCCCGCTCGGCCCCGGCGGCTCGCACCCCGCGCTGCTCACGGACTTCGGTGTGGCCAAGCTCATCGACTCGCCGCGGCGGACCCGGGCCACGAAGATCATCGGTACGCCGGACTATCTGGCGCCCGAGATCATCGAGGGGCTGCCGCCGCGGGCCGCCGTCGACATCTACGCCTTGGCGACGGTCCTGTACGAGCTCCTTGCCGGGTTCACGCCCTTCGGGGGCGGGCATCCGGGGGCGGTGCTGCGGCGCCATGTCACCGAGACCGTCGTTCCGCTGCCGGGGATCCCGGAGGAGCTGTGGCAGCTGCTGCTGCAGTGTCTGGCCAAGGCGCCGGCCTCGCGGTTGCGGGCGTCCGAGCTGGGGGCGCGGCTGCGGGAGCAGTTGCCCCTGCTGGCGGGGATGCCGCCGCTGGATGTGGACGAGCCGGACGGGGAGTCGGCGGAGGAAGTCCACGAGGGCGAGCCGGCGGAGTCGGCCGTGCCCGTCTCGCGGGTGCGGCGGGGGGCGGTGCCGCTGGTGCCGGGGGCCGCGCCGGACTCGAATCGGGACACGCATACGTCGATGCGGGTGCCGGGGCCGGACGAGCTGGCGGGTGGAGCGCGGGGGACGGCGCGTGCTCCGCGGGCGGCGGGGGCGCCGCGGCCGGGGTCGGCGCGGCATCGGGCGTCGGCGAGGCGGCGGCGGATCACGTTGGGGGTGGCGGGGGTGGTGCTGGTCGCGGCGGTGGGGGTCGGTACGTGGCTGGCCACCTCCGGGGACGATGCGGGGGGCACGCCCCAGGACACGAAGAACTCGGCACCGGCGTCGCCCTGAGAGGTTTCTCGCCCCCGCCGCCCCTACCCGTCCCATCCCGTTCCTGGGGGCTCCGCCCCCAGACCCCCGCCAGGGGCGCTGCGCCCCCCTGGACCCCCGCTCGCCGGAGGGGCTCGTCCTCAAACGCCGGACAGGCTGGAGATGCGCTCCTCAGGGGCGCGGGGAACTGCGCGACCAGCCCCCACCCACCCGCAGCCGACAGCCCCCCCGCGCAGCTCAGCCCAGGTGCACCGACCCCGTAGGGGCGAGGGGCGAGCCGTGCTTGCCGTAGCCGTTACGCTGGAGGCGTGGCAGTCGTCGATGTATCCGAAGAGCTCAAGTCCCTCTCCTCGACCATGGAGTCGATCGAGGCCGTCCTGGACCTCGACAAGCTGAGGGCAGATGTCGCCGTGCTCGAGGAGCAGGCGGCCGCGCCGTCCCTGTGGGACGACCCGGACGCGGCGCAGAAGATCACCAGCAAGCTGAGCCACCTCCAGTCGGAGGTCAGGAAGGCCGAGGCGCTGCGCGGGCGTATCGACGATCTGAGCGTGCTCTTCGAGATGGCTGAGGAGGAGGACGACCCGGACACCCGTGCCGAGGCCGAGTCCGAGCTCACCGCCGTCAGGAAGGCGCTGGATGAGATGGAAGTCCGGACCCTGCTCTCCGGGGAGTACGACTCCCGCGAGGCCGTCGTCACGATCCGTGCCGAGGCCGGTGGTGTCGACGCCTCCGACTTCACCGAGAAGCTGCAGCGCATGTATCTGCGCTGGGCGGAGCGCCACGGCTACAAGACGGAGCTCTACGAGACCTCGTACGCGGAAGAGGCGGGCATCAAGTCCACCACCTTCGCCGTCCACGTCCCGTACGCGTACGGAACGCTGTCCGTGGAGCAGGGCACGCACCGCCTCGTGCGGATCTCGCCGTTCGACAACCAGGGGCGGCGCCAGACGTCCTTCGCGGGTGTCGAGATCCTGCCTGTCGTCGAGCAGACCGATCACATCGAGATCGACGAGTCCGAGCTCCGGGTGGATGTGTACCGGTCGTCCGGACCCGGTGGTCAGGGTGTCAACACCACCGACTCCGCGGTGCGGCTCACCCACCTCCCCACCGGCATCGTCGTGTCCTGCCAGAACGAGCGGTCGCAGATCCAGAACAAGGCGAGCGCGATGAACGTGCTCCAGGCCAAGCTGCTCGAGCGGCGCCGCCAGGAGGAGCAGGCCAGGATGGACGCCCTCAAGGGCGACGGCGGCAACTCCTGGGGCAACCAGATGCGTTCGTACGTCCTGCACCCGTACCAGATGGTCAAGGACCTGCGGACGGAATACGAAGTCGGTAACCCCGAAGCCGTTTTCAACGGCGAGATCGACGGGTTCCTCGAGGCCGGAATTCGCTGGCGCAAGCAGCAGGAGAAGTAGGGCGGAACCCCGAGGGTCTCTGAAGAGATTTCTTTGGGCTCTTTGTCGACAAGGCAACTGCCGTTCCATGGACGGCAGTTGCCTTTTGTGTGTGGGTCGTCTGGGTTTTACGTCACAGTCACATGTCTTCATGGTGGTCAAATGATGTTGATCTGGACATCGCGTACGCAACGACCTTGACGCTGCTGTGAAAACTGGGAATGGTAACGCGTGGCATGCGTATCTCTGGGGCGCATGTGAACCGGGGGCTGAGTGAGCCACCTGTGACGCCGTGGCCCCGGACGCTGCTCCATTGACGATCAGCTACTGGGGGTAGCAAGCAGATGACCAAGAAGACGCGAATTCGCGTGGCGCGGATCGCCGCCGGTGCGGTGATTGCCGCAGGCGCTTCGCTGACCGCCGCGGGTGCTGCTTCGGCGCTCGACCTCGGCGTGAGCGTGGCGGGTGTGAACGTGGGCGTCAGTGCCGACGAATCCGGTGTCGGCGTGGGTGTCGGTATCGACGGCCCGAGCGAGGATCCGACGGGCATCCCGACCGAGCCCACCGAGGAGCCGACCGAGCCCACCGAGGAGCCGACGGAGCCCACGGAGGAGCCGACGATCCCCACGGAGGAGCCGACCGAGCCGACGGAGGAGCCGACCGAGCCGACCGACGAGCCGACGGACCCCACTGAGGAGCCGACCGAGCCCAGCGACCCGACCGAGGAGCCCACCGAGGACCCGACCGACGGGTCCGGCACGGGCACGGGTGGTAATGACGCCGACCCCGACGGCGGCTCCCAGCCCGTCGCGCAGGGTGAGGGTTCCTCCGGCCTGACCGACACGGGCGCGGAGACCTCCTCCGACACCTCCGCCCAGGGTGAGAACGGTGAGCTCGCCGAGACGGGTGCCGCTCAGACCACGTTCCTGCTGATCGGTGCCGCCACGATGATCGCCGGCGGTATCGGCTTCCGTCTGCTGCCGCGCCTCGCGGGCGGCCGCGGCGCCGCCGCGTAAGCGCACAGCGCCTGCGCGTAAGCGCGAGAAGGCCCGGAGCGAGTCGCTCCGGGCCTTTCTCACGTCAGGGGTGCCTGCGGCCGACGTACGTCCGCGGCGCCTGTGCGGTGTTCATCAGGGATGCCCACGGCTTCGCCGAGCCGCTCCCGCCGGCCTCACGCCGTCTGGTGGGCCAGCAGCGCCACTGCCGCGATCAGCACGACCAGCAGCGCGATCAGTGCCATCGGGGTCAGCCCCGCGAAGGGGCTCTCCTGCTGCAGCCGCTCCCGGTTCGCGCGGCAGACCGGGCAGCGACCCTCGCTGACGGGCGCCGCGCAGTTCGCGCACACCAATCGGTCGTACGTCATGCGCTTGCCCTCCTTGCACCGTCCTTCGCGTACATAACGCTGCGGGGAACGCAACCGTTCCCCCTCCACTGTGCCAGGTTCCGCGGAATTCGGCGCGGCTCCCCTTATCCTGCCCCGCTCGGCCGCTTTCCAGCCGTTCAGATCCGTGACAAAAAGTGCAAGCCTCGCGCAACCGCGTACGCCGACTGCGCGCGCCCACCCGGTTCGCGTATGGTCACGCACACCTACCCCCGGCGACCCGTGGTGCATCCGTGATCCGATTCGACAATGTCTCCAAGGTCTACCCCAAGCAGACCCGCCCCGCTCTCAGGGATGTCTCCCTGGAGGTCGAGCGTGGTGAGTTCGTGTTCCTCGTGGGGTCCTCCGGCTCCGGAAAGTCCACCTTCCTGCGGCTGATCCTCCGCGAGGAGCGGACCAGTCACGGCCAGGTGCACGTCCTGGGCAAGGACCTCGCGCGCATCTCCAACTGGAAGGTGCCGCACATGCGGCGCCAGCTGGGGACCGTCTTCCAGGACTTCCGGCTGCTGCCGAACAAGACGGTTGCCGAGAACGTCGCCTTCGCGCAGGAGGTCATCGGCAAGTCCCGCGGTGAGATCCGCAAGTCCGTGCCCCAGGTGCTCGACCTCGTCGGGCTCGGCGGCAAGGAGGACCGCAGGCCGGGCGAGCTGTCCGGTGGTGAGCAGCAGCGGGTGGCCATCGCGAGAGCCTTCGTGAACCGGCCCAAGCTCCTCATCGCCGACGAGCCGACCGGCAACCTCGACCCGCAGACCTCCGTCGGCATCATGAAGCTGCTCGACCGCATCAACCGGACGGGCACGACCGTGCTGATGGCGACGCACGACCAGAACATCGTGGACCAGATGCGCAAGCGCGTCATCGAGCTGGAGCAGGGCCGCCTCGTCCGCGACCAGGCGCGCGGCGTCTACGGCTACCAGCACTGACGACGGTCCACGGAAAGGCTTAGCAGACGCATGCGCGCCCAGTTCGTTCTGTCGGAGATCGGTGTCGGTCTCCGACGCAATCTGACGATGACCTTCGCGGTCATCGTCTCGGTCGCCCTCTCCCTCGCCCTGTTCGGCGGTTCGCTCCTGATGAGCGACCAGGTGAGCACCATGAAGGGCTACTGGTACGACAAGGTCAACGTCTCGATCTTCCTCTGCAACAAGAGCGACGCGGAGTCCGACCCCAACTGCGCCAAGGGGGCGGTCACCAGTGAGCAGAAGGACCAGATCACCGGTGACCTGGGGAAGATGTCGGTCGTCGACAAGGTCACCTACGAGTCGTCGGACCAGGCGTACAAGCACTACAAGGAGCAGTTCGGCGACTCCCCGCTGGCCAGCTCCCTGACTCCCGACCAGATGCAGGAGTCGTACCGCATCAAGCTGAAGGACCCGGAGAAGTACCAGGTCATCGCGACCGCCTTCGACGGGCGTGACGGCGTGCAGTCCGTGCAGGACCAGAAGGGCATCCTGGACAACCTCTTCGGGCTGCTCAACGGCATGAACTGGGCCGCGCGCGCGGTGATGGCGATGATGCTGGTCGTCGCCCTGATGCTGATCGTCAACACGGTGCGCGTCTCGGCGTTCAGCCGTCGGAGAGAAACGGGGATCATGCGCCTCGTCGGCGCCTCCGGCTTCTACATCCAGGCCCCGTTCATCATGGAGGCCGCGGTCGCCGGGCTCATCGGCGGTGGTGTCGCCTGCGGCTTCCTGGTGATCGCGCGCTACTTCATCATCGATCACGGTCTGGCGCTGTCCGAGAAGCTGAATCTGATCAACTTCATCGGCTGGGACGCCGTGTTGACCAAGCTGCCGCTCATCCTCGCGACGAGCCTGCTGATGCCCGCGCTTGCCGCGTTCTTCGCGTTGCGCAAGTACCTGAAGGTGTGACGCATGCCAAGGGGGCCGTACTGCCAACCGGCGGTGCGGCCCTTTGCGTTGTCCTAGACTCACCGCCATGTCAGGCCGTGACCCCTTCTGTCAGCCCCGCCGCGTCGGCCGCGGGGCCACCCTGACATTGGTGTTCGCGTGCGTTCTCGTCACCGGTGCGGCGAACGGCTCCTTCTCCGAGCCGGGCCGGAAATCCGCCTCCTCCGCCTCCCGTTCGACGCCCGCGGGCCATGACGAGGACGTCACCGAGGCCGCCGCCGAGGCGATGGCCGACGGCAAGTCCCCCATGGAGGCCGCCAGGCGCGCCGTCAGCCGCAGTGGCGACCGCTGGGGCGCGGTCTACTCCCGGGGCGAGTACGAGGAGTTCGAGGAAGCCCTCGACGGCCAGTACACGGGCGTCGGACTGTGGGCCAGGCGCGAGCGCGACGGCCGGATCGAAGTGGCCCGGGTCCAGACCGGCTCGCCCGCGGCCGCCGCCGGGATCCGTGAGGGCGACCGGCTGCGCAGCGTCGACGGCGAGAGCGTGGACGGCAGACCGGTCACCGAGGTCGTCTCCTTACTGCGCGGGGACGCGGACGACGCGGCCGCCGGCACGAAGGTCTCCCTCGGCCTGCAGCGCGGCACGCGCGCGTGGAGCGAGACACTGCGCCGCGCCCTGCTGTCCACGGACTCCGTGACCGTACGCGCGCTCACCGGCCGCATCACCGTGATCAAGGTCGCCGCCTTCACCAAGGGTGCGGGCGACGCCGTACGGACCGCCGTCGAGCAGGCCCCCAAGAAGGCCGGGATCGTCCTCGATCTGCGCGGCAACTCCGGCGGCCTGGTCACCGAGGCCACCACCGCCGCCTCCGCCCTCCTCGACGGCGGCCTCGTCGCCACGTACGACGACAACGGCGAGCAGCGCGCCCTGCACGCCGATCCGGGCGGTGACACCACCAGACCTCTGGTCGCGCTCGTCGACGGCGGCACGATGAGCGCGGCCGAACTCCTGACCGGCGCCCTCCAGGATCGCGGCCGTGCGGTCGTCGTGGGCTCCAGAACCTTTGGCAAGGGCTCGGTCCAGATGCCGAGCCGGCTGCCCGACGGCTCCGTCGCCGAGCTGACCGTCGGGCACTACCGCACCCCCTCCGGACGTGGCGTCGACGGGCAGGGCATCACCCCCGACCTCGACGTGGACACGCAGGTGCTGGAGCGGGCGGAGACCGTGCTGAGCGGGCTCGGGGACGCCTCGTAATCAGCCGCGTAATCAGTTTTCCCTCGGACCCCCCTCTAGTGCGAAAATGGCCAGCACTATGAGTAAGGGAATGTACGTACCGAAGGAGTCCCAGCCGAAGCAGGGCGGCCAGGCCGCAGGCAAGGCCAAGGACGGCAAGCGCAAGATCGTCGCGCAGAACAAGAAGGCGCGGCACGACTACGCCATCATCGACACCTACGAGGCCGGGCTCGTGCTCACCGGCACCGAGGTGAAGTCCCTGCGCCAGGGACGCGCCTCGCTGACCGACGGCTTCGTCCAGATCGACGGCAACGAGGCGTGGCTGCACAACGCCCACATCCCCGAGTACAGCCAGGGCACCTGGACCAACCACTCCGTGCGCCGTAAGCGCAAGCTGCTCCTGCACCGCGAGGAGATCGACAAGCTGGCGTCGAAGTCCGAGGAGACGGGTCACACCATCGTGCCCCTCGCCCTGTACTTCAAGGACGGTCGGGCGAAGGCCGAGATCGCGCTCGCCCGCGGTAAGAAGGAGTACGACAAGCGCCAGACCCTGCGTGAGAAGCAGGACCGGCGGGAGTCGGACCGCGCGATCGCGGCGGCCAAGCGGAAGCAGCGGGGCCAGTAGGAGGTCCGTAGGCGATCCGTAGGTGGTCCGTAGGCGGTCGGTCGCCGGGAATAGGCTGGCATCGTCGTGCGTTGTTCACGTACGATGGCAACTGCACCTCACAGCGGGTGCGCGGGTCGAAAGACCTGGTTTTGAAAAATCAACATGGGGATGATCGGTTTCGACAGCGGCTGTCGAAGCAGGGGAAGCGAGCCGAGGAAGCGGCAATGATCTCGTAAACCATATGTCGCAACCAATAATCGCCAATTCCAAGAGCGATTCCCAGTCCTTCGCCCTCGCTGCCTAATAACAGCGACTGAAGGACCCTAAAAGGGTGTCAGCCCGGGGGTGTTCCCGACCCGGACCCTGGCATAATCTAGGGAACTAAACCGCCGAGCCCGGTCACGGGGTTCGGCGGGAAATCAAACAGTGGCTGGGCCCGTCGGAGACTTGTTCGCGAGATCTCCGGGGCCGAGAAAATCGTAGCGAACTGCGCTCGGAGAAGCCCTGATTCTGCACCGGTGGACGCGGGTTCGATTCCCGCCATCTCCACTCATCCCATGTGAGGCGAAGGCCCCGCTGCTTCGAGCAGCGGGGCCTTCGTCGTTGGGTCGGTATTCGTATCGGGCCTTGAGGATCTTCACTTCCTTGTCGTCCGCCCGGTACACGAGGCGGTGCTCGTCGTCGATTCGGCGGGACCAGCCGTCTTGCGGTCCGAGGCGAGCCAGAAAAGGAAGTCCTCCCAGACGTCGGAGTCGAAGTGGACGCTTCTCACTCCTCGCCCCCGGCCAGCTCCCGCAGCTCATCCATGGTTTTGGGGACGGTGGGTGCGCCTTCCCGGTCGCGGGCGACGGCCTCCATCAGGCGCTGGGCGTTGGCGGGGGAGCGCAGCAGGTAGACGGTCTCCTGCCAGGAGTCGTAGTCGTCGGCGGACATGAGGATCGCGTCGCCGTTGCGGGAGGTGATGCGCACCGGGTCGTGATCGGTCACAGGCAGGTCGCCTGGTGAACGTACAGACACTCGTGCCGGGGGACGATCAGGTACAGGAAGAGCCCTCCAGGGACATGGGCGATGTTCCCCTTCGGCCCGGCTCCCTGGTACGAGGCACCGTCGAGGTAGAACGCGGCGGCGGCGCGGACGAGCTCGTCGGCCTGCTTCTCGACCTCGGCGACGAACGCGAGTGGGGCTCCGCCGATGACGTGTTCCTCGTCCGGGTCGTACTCCCATCTCCAGGTCAAGCGGACACCGCCTGGAGGGCCTCGGTCTCGACGGCGCGAATGTCGTCCACGGCGGTGCGGAATGCCGGGTCGTCCTTGCTGCTGGTGCTGTTCAGTGCGGCCAGTGCGGCCTGGTGGCGGGCATGCAGATCGGGGCGCCGCTCGATCTCGACCTGCATCTGCCAGTGGGTGAGCCAGTGCTGGAGGTGGCCGATCTTGCCGTCCAGGATGGCCGCGGCCAGCGCCTGTTCTTTGTGCTGCTCCATCTCGCCGAGCCGGTGGGGGGCGATACGGGCCAGGGCGACGCGGACCGCTTCGGGGGTTCGCTCCGGTCGAGGGATCAGCTCATGCCCGTGGTCAGGCTGCGTGGTCACGCGAGGCTCCTCTGTAGTCCGCTCCGTGCTTGCCACCGTACTGCCCGCCACCGGCATCAGCGCCGGACTCACCCTTCCAGCGCCTCAACCGCCGACGCGCCCCTCTTTGAGGGCGTCGACGAACGCCGACCAGCCGCCCGCCGAGAAGACCAGCGCCGGACCGGTGACGGCCTTGCTGTCGCGGACGGGCACGTCGGCGTGACCACGGGCGACCTCAAGGCATTCGCCCTGATCGCCGCCGCTGTAGCTGGTGGACTTGTACCACCCGGTGAGTGCGGACGAGTCAGGGACGGTGTGCCTACGGAGGTGCTTGTGCGTGTTCCTCTGCTGTCGCCCTGACCAAGGCCAGGGACTCCTGTTGCGGCAAAGGCCTGCTCACAGTCGGCCGCCAGTAGACGGAGGTAGGCGGCGAAGTCCTGGCGGGAGTCCACCTGCTGCCAGGAGCCGATGCTTCGGGGTGCGGACACGCCGAGAGGCCACGAGCCCGTGCCGGCCTACGTCGACCAGATTTTCTGAGACGGGGCATTGGGCGAAGGCCC
The DNA here is from genome assembly GCF_054462255.1 of Streptomyces sp. SD15. Classification (NCBI taxonomy): domain Bacteria; kingdom Bacillati; phylum Actinomycetota; class Actinomycetes; order Kitasatosporales; family Streptomycetaceae; genus Streptomyces; species Streptomyces sp. SD15. Next base: position 72,059 of record NZ_JBTLMO010000013.1, read on the forward strand.
CGCTGCCGAGGCAGCGGGGCCATTGTCATATCTGTGCGACGTCAGCGAAGCGAGAACGTCGACAGGCGCACGCCCCCGCTCAGGACCAGATACACATCCGTACGGCCTTTCGCCGCGCCGGACAGGGCGGCGGTCACCGTCTCGTAGGTGTACGGGGATGACGTGCCGTCCGTACGGGCGGTGCCGGCGAGCGGGCCGGTCGGGGAACCGAGGCGGACCTCGACGGTGCCGGACGCGCCCGCGACCCGTGCGGCGAACTCCTTAGCGCCCGAGCCCAGTTGGACGTCTGCGAACTTCAGCCAGGCGCCGTCACCGCCGGAACCCACCGCCGTCCCGCGCGCCTTCGACTCGTCGACCAGGCGGATCCCGTCGTAGTCGTCGAAGTTCTCCGCCCGGGTCGTCCTCGTGAGGTCCCGGGCCGGGATCGTCTCGCCCTGTGCCCTGAGCGTCGTACGAGAGCGGATGTCGGTCGAGGAGGCGCCGACCAGGACGTCGTACGTGCCGGTCTCGACCACCCACTTGGAGCGCGTGACGTCCCAGTGGGCGAGGTCCTTCGTGCGCAGGCTCAGCTTCACCGTCTTCGTCTCGCCCGGCTTCAGCGACACCCGTGCGTACGCCTTCAGCTGCTTGAGGGGTTGTTTGTCGCGGGAGACGCGCTGGTGGGTGTAGAGCTGCACGACCTCGTCGCCGGCGCGGTGGCCCGTGTTCGTTACCGCCACCTCGTAGCCGCCGTTCACTCGCTTCAGGTCGCCGTAGCGGAAGCTCGTGTAGGACAGGCCGTAGCCGAAGGGGTAGAGCGGCTGTCCCTTGAAGTACTGGTAGGTGCGGTCGGACTTGATGATGTCGTAGTCGAGGATCGACGGGAGGTCCGACTCCGACTGGTACCAGGTCTGGGTGAGGCGGCCCGCGGGGTTCGTGTCGCCGTAGAGGACGTCGGCGAGGGCGTTGCCGGTCTCCTGGCCCGCGTGGGTGGTCCAGAGGATGGCGGGGACCTCTTTCTGGAGGGCGCCGAGGGTGGTCGGGTAGCTGTTCTCGACCACCACCACCGTCTTCGGGTTGGCCGCCTTCACCGCCTTGACCAGGGCTTCCTGGGACGGGGCCAGGCCCATGTCCGTGCGGTCGTGGGCCTCGCGGCCGTTGATCGCGGGCATCGAACCGACCACGACCACCGCCGTGTCCTTGCCCTTCACCGCGGCCACGGCCTCGTCGACGCCGCTGCGGACGACGTCCTTCGTGTAGTGGGCGGCCCCCGGCTTTTCGACCAGGCCGAGTGTGCCGTCCGCGTCCGTCGGGCCGAGGTAGACCGGGTTGGACCACCAGGGCTCGGCGGTCTCGTAGCCCGCGTAGCGCAGCAGGTACGTTCCGTCGCCCTGGTCCTCCAGCTTGAACTGCTGCTGTACGTACCAACCGTCGGGCTGGACCTGGTCGTTGACGAAGTTCGACCAGTTGTAGCCGACGTACTTGCCGTTGGCGGCCGAGCGCAGGGTGACGATGCCGGAGCCCCAATCGAACGCGTCGAACTGGGTGGCCGCACCGGTCTCCGCGCTCTCCCGCAGGGCCGCCCCGTCGGCGTCCGTCCCCGCCGTGACGTACTTGCCCGTCGTCGTGTTCTTCAGCGCGATGCGGTCGACGCCCTCGCTGCTCGCCACCGCGGCGCCGAGCTTCGTGGAGATGCCGTCGGCGGGTGTGACCGCGTACGGCAGCGTGCCCGAGTACCAGTCCGTGTAGAGGGTGTCGGCGAGCGGGCCGACGACGGCCACGTTCTTCGCCGAGGTCTTCAGGGGCAGCACGTCCTTGTTCTTGAGCAGTACCGCGCCCTCCGCCGCCGCCTTGCGCGCGAGCTCCTGGTGGGCCGGGCTGTTGATCACCGACTTGTCGATCGAGCCGTACGTGCCGCCGCCCGGGTCGAACTCGCCGAGCCGGACGCGGACGGACAGGATGTGACCGGCCGCCGTGTCGATGTCCGACTCCTTCAACAGGCCTTGCCGCAAGGCCGAGTTGACGGCTGTGACCGTCGGTCCGGAGTCCGCGCTGTTGTCCGTGAAGCTGTCGAGGCCCGCCTTCAGGGCGGCCGCGTCGCCCTCGGCGAGGGTGGGGTAGTAGTGCTGGTCGCCGGGGAGGTTGGCGGGGGCGAAGGCGTCGGAGACGTTCAGGAGGTCCTGGTCCGTCCAGGAGCGCACGACGTCGTCCAGGTCCGGATTCACCGTCGCCGGACGGCCGTTGACCAGGTTGTACGAGGACATCACGCCCGTCGCCGCGTCCGCCTCGATCGCCGGCTTGAAGGCCGCCTCGTCGTACTCGTGCTGGACGCGCGGGCGCAGGTCGGAGGACGTGGTCGTGCGGTTCGTCTCGTTGTTGTTGGCGAGGTAGTGCTTGAGGGTGGGGGCCGTCTTGAGGTGGTCGGGGTCGCCGCCGGTCAGGCCGTCGCCGTACGCGGTGGAGATCGAGCCGGTGAGGTACGGGTCCTCGGAGTAGCCCTCCTCGTTGCGTCCCCAGCGCGGGTCGCGCAGCAGGTTCACCACGGGTGCCCAGAGGTTGAGGCCCCAGCCGGCCGGGCGTTCCTGCTGGAAGCCGCGTGCCTCGTCGCCGACCGCCGAGCCGACCTGCTCGATCAGCGCCGGGTCCCAGGTCGAGGCGAGTCCGATCGCCTGTGGGAAGACCGTGGTCTTGCCGAGCCAGGCGACTCCGTGCAGGGCCTCGGTGCCGGTGCGGAACGACTGGATTCCCAGGCGGGGGATCGCGGGCTGGTACTGGTGCAGGAGGGAGATCTTCTCGTCGAGGGTCAGGCGGGCGAGCAGGTCGTCGACGCGTGCGGTGACGGGGAGGCGGGGGTCGCGGAAGGCGTACGAGGGGGTGTCCGCCCCCGCGGGAACGGTGGCACAGAGGCCGGCGATCAGGGTCAGGGCCACCATGACGGTGGTTCTCTGTCTCCCCTGTCTCCCCTGCTTCCCTTGTCTCCCTTGTCTTCCTTCCTGTCTTCCTTGTCTTCTCGTGCTTCTCTTGCCTTCCCTCATGTCACGGCTCCTTAAGAGGTCAGCGTGCGCGGTGCGGTGCTGGCCCGCTCCGTCAGTCGCGGGGCGAGCAGGGTCGCCTCCGGTACGGGCGTGCCACTCAGCTTCTTCATCAGCAGCTCGACCGCCTGCGCGCCCACTTCGGCGGACGGGAGGGCGATGGAGGTGACGGGGACGCGGACGTTCTCGGCGAGTTCGTCCGGGCAGATGGCGGTGACGGACAGGTCGACGGGGACCCGTAGGCCGAGCTGCTCGAAGGCGTCGATCAGCGGCTCGAGGACCGGCTCGTTGTGTACGACGACACCGGTCAACGCCGGGTGTTCGCGCAGCAGTTGCTCGGCGACCCGGCGGGCGGCGGCGGGCGAGGCCTCGCAGGGGTGAACGGAGGACGCGAGGCCGCCCCGGTCGGCGGCGGCCGTGAAGCCCTCCACCACCCGCTGGGCGAACGCCGTCCCCCGCACATACACCTCGGGCGGCGACCCGACCAGAGCCACCACCCGGTGCCCGAGCCCCGCCAGCCGTTCGACGCACACCTCGCCCGCCGCCTTGAAGTCGAGGTCGATGCAGGTCAGCCCGTCGGGCTGGAGCGGGAACCCGATGAGGACGGACGGCCGGTCCAGCGCGCGCAGCAACGGCAGCCGGGGATCGCGCAGCTGGACGTCCATCACGATCAGCGCGTCCACGAGCGCGGTGTCGGCGACCCGCCTGAGCCCCTCCTCGCCCTCCTCCTGCGTCAGCAGCAGCACGTCGTGATCGTGCCGCCGCGCGGCCGTCACCACCGACACCGCGAACTGCATCACGACCGGTACATGGATGCCGGCCCGCAGCGGCACCACCAGCGCCAGTACGTTGGACCGGCTGCTGGCCAGCGCCCGCGCGCCCGCGTGCGGGCGGTAGCCCAGCTCGCGGATGCTGGCCTCGATGCGCTGCCGGGTCTCCTCGGATATCGGGCGCTTGCCGCTGAGGGCGTACGAGACGGTGCTCGGGGACACCCTGGCGTGCCGCGCCACATCGGTGATCTTGACCATTACTCGGACCCCAGCTCCAGTGACAAGAACCCCGTCCCCGCCTTCGCCCGCACCTCGCGCCCGCCCGCCGCGAGCCCCCACGGTGCCGCGGGATCACTGGACGAGGCCCGCAGGGTGTCGCCCTCGCGGACGACGGTGAAGGTCACCCCGCCCACCGGCACCGTGACCTGGGCGCCGCGCTCCAGGCCGTACGCGTGCAGGGTGACCCCGTCGGCGTGCACATAGTCGGGGCGGTCGTCCACCGCGCCCACCGGAATCACCGCCCCCGGCCGGACCAGCAGGGGCACGCTCAGGAAACCGTGCCGTTCGCGCACCCAGCGTGGCCCGGTCACCGTCCGCCCGCTGAGGAAGTGCGTCCAGGTCCCGTCCGGGACGTAGTACGAGACCTCCCCCTCGTCGCTGAAGACGGGCGCGACCAGCAGATCCGGCCCGAGCATGTACTGCCGCTCCAGATGCGCGCACCCCGGATCGTCCGGGAACTCCAGCACCATGGCCCGCATCATCGGCACGCCCTCCGTGTGGGCGGCGCGGGCGGCCTCGTACAGGTAGGGCATGAGGCCGAGCTTGAGCCGGGTGAACAGCCGCAGGACGTCCACGGCCTCCTCGTCGAACAGCCACGGCACCCGGTACGAGGACGAGCCGTGCAGCCGGCTGTGCGAGGACAGCAGCCCGAAGGCGATCCACCGTTTGAACAGCGCGGGCGTCGGTGTCCCCTCGAACCCGCCGATGTCATGGCTCCAGAAGCCGAACCCCGACAATCCGAGGCTCAGCCCGCCGCGCAGCGACTCGGCCATGGACTCGTACGTGGCCTCGCAGTCGCCGCCCCAGTGCACCGGGAACTTCTGGCTCCCGGTGGTCGCCGAGCGAGCGAAGACCACGGCCTCCGCCTCGCCCCGGTGTTTGCGCAGCACATCGAAGACGGTCTGGTTGTACAGGTAGGTGTAGTAGTTGTGCATACGCTCGGGGTCGCTGCCGTCGGCGTACGCCACGTCCACCGGGACCCGTTCGCCGAAGTCGGTCTTGAAGCAGTCGACGCCCTGCGCGAGCAGTGCCTCCAGCTTCGACGCGTACCACTGCCGGGCCTCTTCGCTGGTGAAGTCGACCAGCGCCATGCCCGGCTGCCACAGGTCCCACTGCCAGACACTGCCGTCCGGCCGCTTGAGCAGATGCCCGAGCGCCCGCCCCTCCGCGAACAGCGGTGAGCGCTGCGCGATGTACGGATTGATCCATACGCAGATCCGCAGCCCCTTGTCCTTCAGTCGGGCCAGCATCCCCTCCGGGTCGGGGAAGACGCGCGGGTCCCACTGGAAGTCGCACCAGTTGAACTCGCGCATCCAGAAGCAGTCGAAGTGGAAGACGGAGAGCGGGAGTTCGCGCTCCCGCATGCCGTCGATGAAGGAGGTGACGGTGGCCTCGTCGTAGGAGGTGGTGAACGACGTCGACAGCCACAGGCCGAAGGACCAGGCGGGCGGCAGGGCCGGACGCCCGGTGAGCGCCGTGTACTTGCGCAGGATGTCCTTCGGGCTCGGCCCGTAGATGACGTAATACGTCAACTGCTGTGTCTCGGCGCTGAATTGCACCCGCGAGACCGCTTCCGAGCCGACCTCGAAGGACACCCTTCCCGGATGGTCGACGAAGACGCCGTAGCCCGCGTCCGTGAGATAGAACGGCACGTTCTTGTAGGCCTGTTCGGTGGCCGTGCCGCCGTCGGCGTTCCACATGTCGACGACCTGGCCGTTCTTGACGAGCGGCCCGAAGCGTTCGCCGAGGCCGTAGACCTGGGTGCCGACGCCGAGGTTCAGCTGTTCGCGCAGATAGTGGGCGCCGGTGGCGTCCCGCATGATGCCCATGCCCTTGGGGCCGCTGGTGGTGAGGGTGCGGCCGTGGGCGAGGAAGTCGAGGTGCCAGGGGCTGGTGCGGGCGACCTTGAGGGAGAGGGCGCCCGCGATGAGGGTCGCGTGCTCCTCGTCGTACGCCATGTGCGGGGAGAACTCGGCCTTCCGCAGCTCGAACCGGGGGCCGCGTGGTTCTTCTCCCTGGAAGTGCGTGAACGTGACGCCGATGACGTCCGGTATCGGCGCGTACGCGCTGATCGTCACGACCGGTCCCTTCAGCAGGTCGCCGCGGTGGCGGATGGGCTGCGTGGGCGCGTGGATCTCCAGAGTGTCCGCGGCGGCGCTCACGTCGAGGACCTCGACCGGGTGGGCCGCGGTCACGCCCTCGCGCAGCAGCCAGTAGCCGTCGGTGAACTTCACGCCTGCACCCCTTACTTGACCGCACCGACGGCGATGCCGCGGGTGAGGGTTCGTTGGAAGACGAGGAAGAAGACGATGGCGGGCAGGACGCCCAGGAGGGCGGCCGCGTTCGTCATCGTGGCGTCCATCAGGCGCTGGCCCTGGAGGACGCCGAGGGCCACCGAGACGGTCTGGTTGTCGTTGGAGATCAGCATGACCAGCGGCAGCAGGAACTCGTTCCAGGTCCAGATGAAGAAGAAGACCAGCAGGACGCCGATCGTGGGGCGGCTGACGGGGACCACGATCCGCCACAGGACCTGCCACTTGTTCGCCCCGTCGATCCGGGCGGCCTCGATGATCTCGCGCGGGAACTGACCGAGGACGGAGGAGAGGAGATAGGTCCCGAAGGCCGCCTGGACGACGGTGAAGACGATGATCACGCTGAGGCGGGTGTCGTACAGCCCGGCCTGCTTGCTCAGGTAGTAGATCGGGTAGACCAGCGCCTCCTGCGGCAGCATGTTCGCGAGGACGAAGAAGGCGAGGACCCAGGTGCGGCCCTTGATGCGGCCGATGCCGATCGCGTACGCGTTGAGGACGGACAGGACCGCGGCGAAAAGGGCGACGAAACCGCTGATGAGGACCGAGTTGAGCAGTTTCTGGCCGTAGTCGACGCGGTCCCAGAAGTCCTTCAGACCGTCGAGATAGAGGCCCTGCGGGAGGCTCAACGGGCCGTGTTCGGAGTACTCGGCGGGCGACTTCACGGCGTTGATCGCGACGATCGCGAACGGCAGCACCATGAAGAGGGCGGCGATGACGAGGGCGACGAGCACCGGGTAGCGGCGCAGGGCTGTCATGTGCGGATCCCTTCCTCGGCGTCCTCGGCGCGGGTCTGGAGCTTCAGACCCGCGAGGGCGAGTACGAGGATGATCACGGTCAGCGCGGTGGAGATGGCGGCGCCGTAGCCGACCTGGGTCTTCTCGAAGAAGGTGGCGAAGGAGAAGTAGGAGGGGACGTTGGTGGCGCCGCCGGGTCCGCCCTTCGTGAGGACGTACACCGCGCCGAACACCTTGAGCGCGGCGATCGTGCACCAGAGCAGGACGACGTAGATCTCGGGCCGGATCTGGGGGAGTGTGATGTGCCAGAAGCGCCGCCACCAGCCGGCGCCGTCCAGCTCGGCGGCCTCGTACAGCTGCGGGTCGACGCGTTGCAGCCCCGCCATGAAGATGACCAGCGGGAAGCCGAGCTGCACCCAGACCATCACGCCCATCACGCTGTAGAGGGCGAGGTCGGGGTCGCCGAGCCAGTCCTGTTGGAGGGATCCGAGGCCCACGGCCTGCAGCAGTTCGTTGAGTGAGCCGTTGTCGGGGGCGAGGATCCAGCTCCACACGATGCCGGCCACGGCGATGGGCAGGACCTGCGGGAGATAGAAGCAGGCGCGCAGGACGGCGGCCGTCCTCGTCCCGAAGTGCTTGCCGACGAAGTCGAAGAGAGCGGCGGCGAGAACGAGTCCGAGCACGGTCGGTACGGCGGCCATGGCGACGACCATGAAGAGGCTGTGCCGGAAGGACGCCCAGAACTCGGAATCGTCCATCAGCTCGCGGTAGTTGGCGAGCCCCGACCACTTCGGGCTGCCCACACCCTGCCAGTCGGTGAAGCTCACGCCGGTGTTCATCAGGAACGGGACGACGATGACGGCGAGGAAGGCGAGGGCGCCGGGGAGCAGGAAGAGGGCGTAGGAATCGCGGGGGCGGCGGCGCGGGTGACCGGCCCCGTCCTGCTTGCCGATCACCTGCCCGCCCCGTTCGACGGTGACCGTCATGTCTTCGGCGCGCCCTTGTCGTACGCCTCCTGCAAAGCGCTCAGATAACCGTCCGGATCCTCGCTCCCCGTGATCAGCTTCTGGGTCTCGGAGACGAGGACGTCGTAGAAGCCGGCGACGGGCCAGTCGGGGTAGAAGGCCAGTCCGTCCTGGTCGGAGAGGGTGTTGAAGTCGGCGATGAGCGACTCGGCCTGTGGGTCGGAGATGGCGGCGGGGTCGGCGGCCACCGGGACTCCGCCCTTGTTTCCCAGCAGGTTCTGGATCTTCTTCGACATGGTGATGTCGATGAAGTCGTAGGCGAGGTCCTTGTTCTTGGCGCTCTTGGGGACGACCCAGAGGTTGCCGCCGGAGCCGAGGGTGAGGTCGGTGTCCGGCCAGAGGAAGGTGCCCCAGTCGAAGGTGTTCTCCGCCTTGAAGCGGCCGTACCACCAGCTGCCGGAGAACAGGATCGGGCTCTTGCCCTGGATGAAGGAGACGCCCGCGTCCTCGGCCTTGAGACTGGTGGACTTCTTGCCGATGTAGCCCTTCTTCACCCAGTCGGCGAAGGTCTCGGCGCCGTACGTCCAGGCGGCGTCGTGGAAGTCGGTCTTGCCCTGGTAGAGCTCGTACGAGTCGACCCAGGCGCGGTCGGCCTTGGTGAGGGCGAGCTGATAGAGGTACTGGTGGGCGACGTACTCGGCGCCGGCGTTCGCCAGCGGGGTGATGCCTTCCGCGACGAACGTGTCCATGGCGGCGGTGAGTTCGTCGAGGGTGGTGGGCTCGGCGATGCCGTACTTCTTGAAGAGGTCCTTGTTGTAGAACACCATCGTGTACTCGGCGTAGTTGGGAACGCCGTACCACTTCCCGGAGCCCATCACGCCGTTGGTGTCGTACTCGCTGGTGGTCCGCACGCCCGCGCTGAGCTTCTTGTCCCAGCCGCGCTTCGTGGCCTCGGCCGTCAGATCGGTGAGAAGCCCCTGCTTGGAAAGCGTGCCCGCGGTCGCGTTGCCCTTGTTGTACTCCATGAGGTCCGGTGCGTCGGAGGAGTTGAGGACCATCGGGGCCGTCTTCTGGATCTGCTCGAAGCCCTTGTCCTCGAACTTCACCTGCACGCCCGGGTGGGTGCGCTCGAACTCCTTGATGGCCTCGTTCCAGGCCGCTCCCATCGCGCTGTCCGGCGCTTCGTAGTGCCACAGTTTCAGCGTCTTGCCGTCCGATGAACCACTGTCCGAGCCGCCGCAGGAGGCCAGTAGCAGGGTGCCCGCCAGGGCTGCCGCCGCCGTTGCCACCACACGCCTTCGTGTCGTCGACATCCATTGCCTCCAGGGGAGTTGGATGGGTTTCGGGACCATCACGCAGCGTTCATCGAATCGATTCGATGCGTGACGTCGAAGCGCTTCGACGGGGGAAGGTATGTGCGGGCTGTGGGCGCGTCAATGGGGTGCGCGGGAATTGGCGCGAGGCGGTCGGTGGATGCGGACGTGTCGGACGGCCGGAGTCTCGGCGCGACAGGTGCCGCTCGGCCGAGCCGTGTCCGACTGTCGATCATCTGTGAGCTGACGCGTCGGTGTTCACCGTCGTGCGACGCCTGCCGTTGCGATCAGGAACGCGACCGCCGCCGCCGCGACCGGCACCCCGAACCCCGCCGTCGCCGAGACATGTTCCACCATCCACCCTCCGGTCGCCGAGCCGCAGGCGATGCCGCCGAGGAGGCAGGTCACCGCGAGGGTCATGCCTTCGTTCAGCCGGCCCTCGGGCGTGCGGCGCTGGACCAGACTGTGTACGCGGGTGCGGGAAATCCCGGGACGTTGGAGTGGACCGACCTCGCTCGTCGGCTGTTCGAGGGGCGCGGGATCCGGCTGGCGGCACCCGCGCCGGTGGCCCTCGGGGCCGAGGAGTTCCGGCGGGTCATGGCCAGGAAGCGGAATCCCGTTCTTGCCGTGGTGGAATTTCCGGCCATGCCTGAAACCGTGCGGAGGCCCCTCGTCGACCCCGTGCCCCTGTCGCCCGTGTCACTGGTGTGGCGGAAGGGGCTGGTACACGCCGGGATCGACGCCCTTCGATGCGCTGCGGTCGAACTGGCGGCCGAGGAAGGGTGGTTGGAGTGTCCGGCCGATAGTTGGATTCCGGCCAAGGACGCGTTCATCATGATGGGGCAGGATTGGCGCATAACCACACGGGTGCCCCACCTGTGCGCTACCTTCGTGGTCCGGGTGCAGTGTGATAAACGGGGCGCTCGGAGCGGGTGGGGGCCCGGTCCGAACGGCGACTAAGTAGTGCCCGGAGTCGTTTCGCGCACCCGAAACCATGTTCGTGGGGGGAAGTGCGTGCGCGTGAAGAACTGGCGGAAAGACGCCCAACTGGATCAAGGAGATGCTGATCAGTCGGGCCGGCGTGGAGCCGATCCGTCGAACCAGAAGCAAACCGGGGGGCCGGACCGGCGCGGAGCCGGAGAGCCGGTGGTCTGGCCGGAGGCCGGCCACAGCGCATCGACCTGGCCGCAGTTCGCACCTGGCACCGGGACCGACCCCGGCGCAGAAGCGGAATCCCGTTCGAGTGCCGAACGTCGTGTCGAAACAAACCCTGGAGCTGGTGCGGAAGCCGGTCCTGGGGCGGACCGGGGGTTCGGCATGGAAGCCGGGTCGGGGACGGGCCGGGGAGTCGGTGCGGAAGCCGGTTCGGGGACGGGCCGGGGAGTCGGTGCGGAAGCCGGTTCGGGGACGGGCCAGGGAGTCGGTACGGAAGCCGGTTCGGGGACGGGCGGGGGGTTAGGCGCGGCAGCCGGAACGGGGGCCGGCCGGGGATTCGGCAAGCGACGCCGATTCGGCGCGGGCCGCCGGAATCGCCCCGGGGCGGACCACCGATCGGGCTCGGATCACCCCTCCGGGACGGACCGTCGACCGGCCGCGGACCACCGAGCCGCGAACGACCGCCCCTCCGAGCCGGACCACCGAACCGGGACCGCTCACGGCGCCGAGCCGGGGCGCGATGGCGGGGTCGGTGGCGGTGCCGAGCCGGGACGCGGGGCCGATGGCCGTGCTGGGGCGGATCGCGGTGCCAGGGTCGGTCACCCTGGCGAGCCGGGTCGTGGTGCCGAGGCCGGCCGCCGTGGCGAGCGGGGTCGTGGTGCCGAGGCCGGCCGCCGTGGTGAGGCGGCCGGGGACGGTCGCCGAGTCGGCGCGGGGCAGGGCGGCGGCCCTGTGCCGGCGGCCTGGGAGCAGCCCGACACTCCGGGCCACACCCACGATCCGAACGAGGTGACGGTCCAACTCGACGGGACCGGGCGGCAGTTGGACGACCGGCTGGTTCAGCAGGCCAAGGGCGTCCCCGACGTCCAGGAGGGCTCGGACGGCCCGGTGTTCGTCGACGAGTCGGGCCGCCGCAGCCGCAGAATCCGCCGCCTCGGCATGCTCGTCGGCATCGCCTGCGGGGTGTACGCCGTGGTCATCGTCGTCACGCTGCTGTCGGGCAACTCCAACGCGCCCTGGCTCCCGGTACCGGGCCAGCGGGACGACCAGCCGGCCGGCAACGTCGACACGTCACCGCTGCCCGCCGAATCGGCGGAGCCCGCCGCTTCGGTGGCCGGCGCCGCGCCCGGCGTGAGCCCGTCCGTGAGCGCCGGTACGACGCCCGCTCCGGGCGTCAGCCCCACGCCCGGAGCCTCCGCCAGTGCCGCCGGCCCGAGCACCTCCGCCGACCCGAAGCCCTCGACGTCCACGTCGACCGGGCCCAGTCCGAGCACCAGCACCAGTGAGAACCCGTCTCCCGAGCCGTCCGCCTCGGTGTCCAACTCCCCGGGCCCCAGCCCCTCGGCAGACGACGGCCCCTCGCCGAGCCCCTCGGAGAGCCCGGTCGGCGGCGGCACCGGAACCGTCGCCGACGGCCCCCTCGAGCCGAGCCCCATCGAGTCCGTGCCCGGCACCACCAGCTCCTCGTCCCCGGAGAACCCGGAGAACCCGGAGAACCCGGAGAACCCGGGGAACCCGCAGAACCCGCAGAACCCTGAGGCCCCGCAGAACCCGGAGAACATCGTCTGATGGCATCCCGCACCAGCCGTCACGGACCCGCACCTCGCTCGCAGCACCCCGCACCCCGCACCCGGCGCCGACGGCTGCCCATGCGTCATTTCCTGCCCCTGCTCATCCTCGTCGCCCTGCTCGCGATGCTGATGCTGCGCGGCTACGTGCACAGCGAGATCCTCGCCGACCACCGCGTCCAGCCCGGGGCCGCCACCGACAAGGTGCCGGCGCAGATCCTCAACGGCGGCCCGGTCATCGACACCCGCGGCGGCCGCACGACCAGCCTGAGCGTCCCGGACCGCCGTCTCGTCCTCACCTTCGACGACGGCCCGGACCCGAAGTGGACGCCCAAGGTCCTCGACGTCCTCAAGGAGCACCACGCGCACGCCGTCTTCTTCGTCACCGGCACCATGGCCTCGCGCTACCCGGACCTGGTGAACCGCATGGTCAGGGAAGGCCACGAGGTAGGCCTGCACACCTTCAACCACCCTGACCTCTCCTACCAGTCCAAGAAGCGCATCGACTGGGAGCTCTCCCAGAACCAGCTCGCGCTGGCGGGCGCCGCAGGCATCCGCACCTCGCTCTTCCGGCCCCCGTACTCGTCCTTCGCCGACGCCATGGACAACAAGTCCTGGCCGGTGACGGAGTACATCGGCGCCCGCGGCTACATCACCGTCGTCAACAACACCGACAGCGAGGACTGGCAGCGGCCCGGCGTCGACGAGATCATCCGCCGCGCCACGCCCAAGGGCGCCAAGGGCGCGATCGTCCTGATGCACGACTCCGGCGGCGACCGCGGCCAGACCGTGCGGGCCCTCGACCGGTTTCTGCCCGGACTTCAGCAGCGGGGCTACGAGTTCCAGAACCTCACCGAGGCGCTCAACGCCCCCAGCGCGCACACCCGGGTCACCGGCCCCGACCTGTGGAAGGGCAAGGCCTGGATCTACCTGGTCCGGGCCTCCGAGGAGGTCACCGGCGTCGTGGTCGTCGGCATCGCCGTCATCGGCGTCCTCGTCTTCACCCGCTTCGGCATGATGCTCCTGCTCTCCGCCGCCCACGCCCGCCGGGTGCGCCGCGGCGGCTTCCGCTGGGGCCCGACACCGATCACCGAACCGGTGTCGGTGCTCGTGCCGGCGTACAACGAAGCCAAGTGCATCGAGAACACCGTCCGTTCGCTCATGGCGAGTGAACACCCCATCGAAGTCCTCGTCATCGACGACGGTTCGAGCGACGGCACGGCGCGGATCGTCGAAGACCTGGGCCTGCCGAACGTTCGCGTGGTCCGCCAGCTCAACGCGGGCAAGCCCGCGGCCCTCAACCGAGGTCTGGCGAACGCCCGTTACGACATCATCGTGATGATGGACGGCGACACGGTCTTCGAACCGGCCACCGTCCGCGAGCTGGTCCAGCCCTTCGCCGACCCCCGCGTCGGCGCGGTCGCGGGCAACGCGAAGGTGGGCAACCGCGACTCCCTGATCGGGGCCTGGCAGCACATCGAGTACGTGATGGGCTTCAACCTCGACCGCCGCATGTACGACCTGCTGCGCTGTATGCCGACCATTCCCGGCGCGGTCGGCGCGTTCCGCCGCTCCGCCCTGGAACGGGTCGGCGGCATGAGCGACGACACGCTCGCCGAGGACACCGACATCACGATGGCCATGCACCGTGACGGCTGGCGGGTCGTGTACGCGGAGAAGGCACGCGCGTGGACGGAGGCACCGGAGTCCGTCCAGCAACTCTGGTCCCAGCGCTACCGCTGGTCGTACGGCACGATGCAGGCGATCTGGAAGCACCGCGGGGCGATCGTCGAACGGGGTCCGTCGGGCCGCTTCGGCCGGGTGGGCCTGCCGCTGGTGTCGCTGTTCATGGTGCTGGCCCCGCTCCTGGCCCCGCTGATCGACGTATTCCTGCTGTACGGAATCGTGTTCGGCCCGACCCAGAAGACGATCCTCGCGTGGCTGGGCGTCCTCGCCATTCAGGCGGTCTGCGCGGCGTACGCCTTCCGGCTGGACCGCGAGCGCATGACGCACCTCATTTCGCTCCCGCTCCAGCAGATCCTCTACCGGCAGTTGATGTACGTGGTCCTGCTCCAGTCGTGGATCACCGCGCTCACCGGAGGCCGCCTGCGCTGGCAGAAGCTGCGGCGCACGGGCGTGGTGGAGGCGCCGGGATCGATCCCGCGGCAGCGGGATGAGAGCGGGAACGATCGGAGGCCGGTCGTATGACGACGCATGACTACAAGGCGGGCGCGACACCGCCGTCGTCCGCGGCACCGGCACCTGAGGCTGCCGCCTCCCCTCCCCCTGCCCAGAAGCCGGGTCGCGACCGCTACCTGGACCTGCTGCGCTCGATGGCCCTCGTCCGCGTGATCGTCTACCACCTCTTCGGCTGGGCGTGGCTGACGATCCTCTTCCCGTCCATGGGCGTGATGTTCGCGCTGGCGGGCTCCCTGATGGCCCGCTCGCTGAACCGCCCGGCGTGGGGCGTCATCCGGGGGCGGGTGCGGCGGCTGCTGCCCCCGCTGTGGGCGTTCAGCGCGGTCGCCCTGGCCCTGCTGTTCGTGGGCGGCTGGAACCCGGCGAAGGACCCGGACAACGGTGGCACATGGGGCGTTCTCGACCTGATCAACTACGTCATCCCGATCGGCGCCCCGTCCTTCCCCTGGCAGGTCGGCTCCGAGGGCGGCCTGCTGGAGCAGACGTGGGCGGTCGACGCGGTGGGTCCGCTCTGGTACCTGCGCGCGTACCTGTGGTTCGTGGTGGCGTCCCCCCTCCTGCTCCTGGCCTTCCGCAGAGCCCCCTGGGCGACGCTGCTGGCCCCCCTCGCCCTGACGGCGGTCGTCGGGACGGGCCTGGTCACCATCCCCGGCGAAGCGGGCAACGCGATCACGGACTTCGCGGTCTACGGCGGCTGCTGGGTCCTGGGCTTCGCACACCACGAGGGCGTGCTGCAACGCGTGCCCCGCTATCTGGCGATCTCCTGCTCGACCCTGCTCATGGCCTTCGGTCTGTGGTGGGCCTCGGGCCATCTGGGCCCCGAGGGCTGGGATCTGAACGACATCCCGCTCGCCCAGGCCACCTGGTCGTTCGGGTTCGTCGTCATCCTCCTCCAGTACTCCCCGTCCTGGCGGGAACTCCCCGGCCGCCTGGCACGCTGGGACAGACTCGTCACCCTCTCCAACAACCGTGCCGTGACGATCTACCTGTGGCACAACCTGCTGATCATGGCCACGGTCCCGATCATCGACCAGGCCTACAACCTCCCGTTCCTGCAGGGCGACGGCGCGGTGGCGGCGCTGGACTCGACGTACACGCTGTGGACGTTCGTCCTGGTGTGGCCGCTGATCGGTCTCATGATCGTCGCGGTGGGCTGGATCGAGGATCTCGCGGCGCGGCGGAGTCCCAGGTTGTGGCCGAACGGTGCACAACGTGGGGGCTCTCGGCGAAAGCCTTGATCTGGGGGGACTTGAGTATGTGACGCGCTTGCGTGCGGGTAGGGCGTATTGAATCCTCCCCCAGCTAAAGCAGGGGGATTTCTGGCTCACGGTGCCTGCGGGTCAGCGACCCAACAGGTCCCGAAGGCCATCGCCGCACAGTTGGAGACCCTCGCGTATGTGGGCGACCAGGACGGGCTCGCCCTCGCCCACCACCGGCGCACCATCCGCCCCACCGACGTTCGACGTCTTCGCACGCGGAATCGTCCTCACCGACGGACTCCCGCCCGAGTGAGAGCAAAGTTCCCTTCCGGTCACCCACAGCCACAGGCCGGAAACGCACCCTCCCTACCTTCGGTTGTCATCCCCAAGTACGACACGAGCACCGCACCGGAGAACCGTGGAGGCGTCATGACAGCCCCTAGTACAGCCCCCGCACCGAGCAGGGGAGGCCGCTGGATCCAGGACTGGGACCCGGAGAACGAGGCCTTCTGGAAAGAGACGGGGGAGAAGGTCGCCCGGCGGAACCTGTTCTTCTCGGTGCTCTCCGAGCACATCGGGTTCTCGATCTGGACCCTGTGGTCGGTGATGGTCCTCTTCATGGGCCCCGAGTACGGGCTCACCCCGGCCGACAAGTTCTTCATCGTGTCGATGGCGACGCTGGTCGGCGCGGTCGTGCGGGTGCCGTACACCTTCGCCGTCGCCCGCTTCGGTGGCCGGAACTGGACGATCATCGCCGCGAGCATGCTGCTGATCCCGACGATCGCCGCGTTCCTCGTGATGGAGCCCGGCACGTCGTTCGGGACCTTCCTGATCTGCGCGATGCTCGCCGGCGTCGGCGGCGGCAACTTCGCCTCCTCCATGACGAACATCAACTCGTTCTTCCCGCTGCGGAAGAAGGGGTGGGCCCTCGGGCTGAACGCGGGCGGCGGCAACATCGGCGTGCCGGTCGTGCAGCTCATCGGTCTCGCCGTCATCGGGGCGAGCGGTGGGCCGCGCGTCCTGCTCGGCATCTACATCCCGCTCATCGTGATCGCCGCCGTCCTCGGCGCGCTCTACATGGACAACATCGCGTCCGTGAAGAACGACACCGGCGCCGCCAAGGAGGCCGTGAAGGACGCCCACACCTGGATCATGTCGTTCCTCTACATCGGGACGTTCGGGTCGTTCATCGGATACAGCTTCGCGTTCGGTCTGGTGCTCCAGACGCAGTTCGGGCGTACGCCGCTGGAGTCCGCGTACGTCACCTTCATCGGGCCGCTGCTCGGCTCGCTGATCCGTCCCGTCGGCGGCTGGCTCGCCGACCGCTTCGGCGGCGCGAAGATCACTCTGTGGAACTTCGTCGGGATGGCCGCCGCGACCGCGGTCATCGTCGTCGCGTCCATGGAGAAGTCGCTGGCCCTGTTCACCACCGCGTTCATCGTGCTGTTCGTGCTGACCGGCCTCGGCAACGGCTCCACGTACAAGATGATCCCCGGCATCTTCCACACCAAGGCCCTCGCCAAGGGGCTCAGCGGTGAGGAGGCGGCCGCCTACGGGCGCCGACTGTCCGGTGCCTCCATGGGCCTCATCGGAGCCGTGGGCGCGCTCGGCGGACTCGGCATCAACCTCGCCTTCCGGCAGTCCTTCCTGAGCGTCGGCTCCGGCACCGGCGCCTTCGTGGGATTCCTCGCCTTCTACGCCGTCTGCTTCGTGGTGACCTGGGCCGTATACCTTCGCCGCCCCTCCGGCGCCGAGGCCCCCGCGTCGACCGCTTCGGAGGCGAAGCCCCAGCTCAGCTACGCCGAGGTGTGACGTAACACGCGCGACACAATGCTGATCCGAGCCTGTCACGGGGCGTTGACAGGCTCGGTCAGCCGTAAGTGCCGGCCGTGAGAGCCGGCCATGAGTGCGGCGGTCAAGCACGACGACTCGAGCGCAAGACGAGAGCCGGGACGAAAGCCATGTACGACGAACAACAGCGACCAGACCATGGCCCTCTCGCGGGGTTCACCGTGGGCGTGACGGCCGCACGTCGGGCCGACGAACTCGGCGCGCTGCTCCAGCGGCGCGGCGCCTGCGTCCAACACGCTCCCGCCCTGCGTATCGTGCCGCTCGCCGACGACAGCGAACTGCTCGCCGCCACCAAGGAGCTGATCGACCAGGCACCGGACATCGTGGTGGCCACCACCGCCATCGGGTTCCGCGGCTGGGTCGAGGCCGCCGACGGATGGGGGCTCGGCGAGGACCTGCTCGGCCGGCTGCGCGAGGTCGAGGTGCTCGCCCGCGGCCCCAAGGTCAAGGGTGCGATTCGGGCCCAGGGGCTGACCGAGGAGTGGTCGCCGTCCTCCGAGTCCATGGCCGAGGTGCTCGACCGGCTCCTGGAGGAGGGCGTCGAAGGCCGCCGTATCGCCGTACAGCTGCACGGCGAGCCGCTGCCCGGGTTCGTGGAGTCGCTGCGGGCCGCGGGCGCCGAAGTGGTCGGGGTGCCCGTCTACCGGTGGATGCCGCCGGAGGACCTCGGGCCCGTCGACCGGTTGCTGGACGCCACCGTCACCCGCGGCCTGGACGCGCTCACCTTCACCAGCGCCCCCGCCGCCGCCTCCCTGCTCTCCCGCGCCGAGGACCGGGGCCTGCTGCCCGAACTGCTCGCCGCCCTCAACCACGACGTACTGCCCGCCTGTGTCGGCCCGGTCACCGCGCTCCCGCTGCAGGCCCATGGCATCGACACCGTCCAGCCCGAGCGTTTCCGGCTCGGCCCCCTGGTCCAGCTGCTCTGCCAGGAACTTCCGGGCCGGGCCCGTACGCTGCCCATCGCGGGTCACCGGATCGAGATCCGCGGGCATGCGGTGATGGTCGACGGGGCGCTGCGGCCCGTGCCGCCCGCCGGGATGTCGCTGCTGCGGGCCCTGTCACGCCGCCCCGGCTGGGTGGTGTCCCGGGCCGAGCTGCTGCGGGCGCTGCCGGGCGCCGGGCGGGACGAGCACGCCGTCGAGACGGCGATGGCACGGCTGCGTACGGCACTCGGCGCGCCCAAGCTCATCCAGACCGTCGTCAAGCGCGGCTACCGGCTCGCACTCGACCCGGCCGCCGACTCCAAGTACGGGGACACGTAAGACCGACCGGCAATGGGAGGGTGGGAAAAGGAGCGGGGTCTGGTGCGTGCAGCTGCAAGGCGGAGGAGGGAGTGATGGCGGAGCCATCGCGACCGACGACAACGCGGCAGATGTGCGTGCCAGACCCCGCGACGCCGCCCTCCAATTGCCGGTCGGTCTAAGACCTGCCGAGGTGTCCTCGAACCGCTCGCGAGCTCGTTGTCGAGCGGGGTGTTCACCACGACGGTGCAGAGGAAGGCGAGCGCGTACGCGGCGAGAGCCGTGAACACCCACCACTTGTAAGGGGAGTTCCGCGCCTGCGAGACCGAGATGGCCGTCAGCGTCGGCGCGGCCCCGTACGCGGGCGCCCACGGCATGGTCGGCACCGGGTCTTCCGGCTGTGTGTGCGGGCATGCACTGTAGGGGGTACGACCCTTAGCGACCCTCAAGGCCACTCAAGGCCCTCATGGCGGTAACCCCAAGGCGGTGACAGGCACATGGCATTGGGCACGGCCACGGCCACGGCCTCGTACGAGCTGCGGTTCGACTCCGGGCGGATCTGCCTGGACCTCCTGGCGACCACCCACCCCGAGGAACGCCTCGACTCCGTGGAGCGGCTGCGCGCCTGGATCACCCGCTCCGGACTCGTCCCGGCGGGCACGCCGCTGGCGGCGGCCGACGCGTCCTGGCTGCTCGACTTCAGGGAGTTGCGCGGTCACATCGCCCAGTTGGTGCGCGGCGAGCTGGACGGACGGCCCACCGAGGCGGCGCTCGCCCGCGTCAACGCGGCCGCGCTCGGCACCCCGCCCGCACCCTGGGCCGTACGGGCGGACGACGGCTCGCTGCGGCGTCGGCTGCACACCCCGCCCGGCTGCCCCGCACTGCTCGCCGTCGTCGCCCGCGAGGCCGTCGAACTGCTGACCGACCCGGCGACGCGGGCGAGTCTGCGACAGTGCGAGGGAGACAGCTGCCCGATCGTCTATCTCGACACCTCCCGGGGCAGGCGCCGACGCTGGTGCTCCAGTGAGGTGTGCGGAAACCGGGAGCGCGTGGCCCGGCACCGGCGCCGGGCAGCCCTCGCCCGCGCATGATCATCCGCGTGCGATCGCCTCCGTGTGTGATCCACCGATCGCGTGGAGTGATCAAGAAACTTTCTTCACAACTTCCACAACAAAAAATGCGCTTTCTTTGAACACGCGCTCGAGCGTGCACGTACCCCGGGATGAGCGACCGACTGGGGGAACCCCCGGACACCGGAGGTAGGCGTGCGCAAGGATTCGGCCGTGGCTGATGAACGAAGGCAAAGGGCCCGACATCGCATGAATCCGTCCGCGTCGTCCCCGTCGACCGAACCCGACGAGGAGTTGATGCGTGCGTTGTACCGAGAGCACGCGGGGCCCTTGCTCGCGTATGTGCTGCGGCTGGTGGCGGGGGATCGGCAGCGCGCCGAGGACGTCGTGCAGGAAACACTCATCCGTGCCTGGAAGAACGCCGGTCAGCTCAATCGTGCGACCGGTTCGGTACGACCCTGGCTGGTGACGGTCGCCCGGCGCATCGTCATCGACGGCCACCGCAGCCGGCAGGCCCGGCCGCAGGAGGTGGACCCGTCACCGCTGGAGGTCATCCCCGCGGAGGACGAGATCGACAAGGCGTTGTGGCTGATGACACTGTCGGACGCGCTGGACGACCTGACCCCTGCTCACAGGGAAGTTCTGGTCGAAACGTACTTCAAAGGGCGTACGGTCAATGAGGCGGCCGAGACGCTCGGCATACCCAGCGGCACCGTGCGCTCCCGGGTGTTCTACGCCCTGCGGTCGATGAAGCTGGCGCTGGAGGAGCGGGGGGTGACGGCATGAACACATACGGGGGATACGGAACGGGCGGTCCAGGAGCCATGCAGGGACCACGGGGACAGCAGAACCCCGGTGACAACATCCACGAGACTGTCGGCGCCTACGCCCTCGGCATCCTCGACGATCACGAGGCGACCGCCTTCGAGGCCCACCTCGCCACCTGCGAGTGGTGCGGCCAACAGCTCGACGATCTCGCCGGCATGGAGCCGATGCTCGCCGCGCTCGCGGATCTGCCCGCCTCCCAGGGCACCCCGGCCATCGGTGAGTCGCTGGCCGCACGCCCGAGCCCACGGCTCGCGGAGCGGCTGGTCGACGAGGTGTCGGAGCGGCGCGCGGTGAAACGCCGGCGCGGCCTGTACCTGGTGGCTGCCGCGGCCGCGCTGATCATCGGCGGTCCGCTGACCGTGATGGCCGTCAACGGCGGCAGCGACAGCAGCACGTCGCCGCCCGCGGCGATGGCCACCAGCCCGGCCAAGGCGGCCTTCGACGTCATGACCGACAAGCTGGAAGCCACGGACCCGAGCACCAAGGTCAACGCCGTCGTCGCCGTGGAGAAGAAGGACTGGGGCACCCACGCGGTCCTCCAGCTCAAGAACGTCAAGGGCCCGCTCAAGTGCTCCCTGATCGCCGTCGGCAAGAACGGCGAGCGCGAGACGGTGACCTCCTGGGCGGTCCCGAACTGGGGCTACGGCATTGCGAACGCCAAGACCGAACAGGCGAAGAATCCCCTCTACGTCCACGGCGGCGCGGCCTTCGACCCGAACGAGATCGACCACTTCGAAGTCATGACCTTCGACGGGAAGCGGCTCGTGGAGGTGGACGCGTGAGCGAATCCCGGCCACGCACGTAGCCTCACGGGGTCCCCTTCGCGTACGGTTGACGGCTGCCCAGCACGTCAGAAGGGGGCCCGGTGGCCGCTCAGGCTCAGCAGGAAACCGCGCTCGGCTCGGTCCACGATTCCGTACCGGAGAACTCCGTGAAGAACGCCATGGAGGACTCCGTACGGGATCGCGAGATCAGCGTCGAACAGCAACATCTGGACCGGGTGTACCGGCGCCTCGAGGAGAAGATCCACGAGGCGGAGTTCCTGATGAACGACGCCGCCAAGCGCGGTCAGGTCGGAACGCCGGGGGCGCTCGCGGAGCGCGACGCCCAGGTGTTCCGGGCGGGGATTCATCTGAACCGCCTCAACAACGAATTCGAGGACTTCCTCTTCGGCCGTATCGATCTGCTTTTGGGCAAGGACGGCCAGAAGGGTCCGGACGGCGCGTACACGGCCGTCGATCCGGCCGAGGGTGCGGTGCGCACGGACGAGACCGGCCAGTACGCCGAGATCGCGGAGACGCTCCACATCGGCCGTATCGGGGTGCTGGACTCGGAGTACGCGCCCCTGGTCATCGACTGGCGGGCGCCTGCCGCGGCCCCGTTCTACCGCTCCACGCCGGTGGACCCGGGCCGTGTGGTCCGGCGTCGGGTCATCCGCTCCAAGGGCCGCAAGGTCCTCGGCGTCGAGGACGACCTGATGCGTCCGGAGCTGACGGCCACCCTCGACG
Organism: Streptomyces sp. SD15; assembly: GCF_054462255.1. NCBI lineage: Bacteria > Bacillati > Actinomycetota > Actinomycetes > Kitasatosporales > Streptomycetaceae > Streptomyces > Streptomyces sp. SD15. Next base: position 94,062 of record NZ_JBTLMO010000013.1, read on the forward strand.
GCCACGCACTCCCGGTCATCGGCGACGGCGCCCTCATGGCCGCGCTCGGTCAGGCCCGCAGCCACACCATGCGTGACATCGTGGCGTCGATCCAGGCGGAACAGGACCTGGTGATCCGTGCCCCCGCCGCGTCGGTGACATACGTCGAGGGCGGTCCGGGCACCGGCAAGACAGCGGTGGCCCTGCACCGGGCGGCGTACCTCCTCTACCAGGACCGCCGCCGCTACGCGGGCGGCATCCTGATCGTTTCCCCGACCCCCCTCCTGGTCGCCTACACGGAGGGCGTCCTGCCCTCCCTCGGAGAGGAGGGCCAGGTAGCCATCCGCGCCATCGGCTCCCTCGTCGACGGCGTGGAAGCCACCCTGTACGACTCCCCGGCCGTGGCCCGAGCCAAGGGCTCACACCGCATGCTGAAGCTGCTGCGGAAGGTGGCACGGGGGGTACTCGAGGGGCCGGGTGGCGTCGGACAGACGTCCGGGCGCGGCGGCTTCGCCCGCGGCGGCCGCGGCGCGGCAAGCGGGGGTCCAGGGGGCGCCGCAGCACCCACCACCCCCATGCCCGCGCGCTCGCGGAACGGTGACAGGGCCGAAGGCCCGCAGACGGGCGCCGCCCAGCAGCTCGCCTTCGGCGAGGCACTCGAGGAACTTGAGGCACTCGAGGACCTTGGGGAACTCGAGGACCTTGGGGAGACCGACCCGCAGGGCCCCGCCGGTCCTCCCACCCGTCTGCGCGTCGTCGCGTTCGGGCGGCGCCTGGAACTGGAGGCGGCGGAGCTGGATCGCATCAAGCGCAACGCGCTGAGCGGCACCGCCCCGGTGAACCTGCTGCGCCCGCGCGCCCGCAAACTGCTGCTGGACGCGCTGTGGGCGCGGTCGGGGGCAGGGACGCGGCACGCGGACCCGGAGCTGGCCGCGGAGCTGCGGTCGTCGTTCGACGAGGACATCACGTCCGAGGACAGCTTCATCGAGTTCCTGAACGCGTGGTGGCCGGAGCTGACCCCCCGGGACGTGCTGGCCGCGATGGCGGACGAGCGGCGCCTCGGCCGGTGGGCGCGCCGGATCCTCAACCCCGGCGAGGTCCGCCGGGTGGCGCGCTCGCTCAAGCGGGACGGCCTGTCCGTGCACGACGTGGCGATGCTGGACGAGCTGACCGCCATCCTCGGCAGCCCCGCCCGGCCCCGGAAGCGGCGCGAGCTGGACCCGCTCGACCAGCTCACCGGCCTCGAGGAGCTGATGCCCACCCGCGAGGAGACACAGTGGGAGCGCGCCGAGCGGCTGGCGCAGGAGCGGACCGAGTACGCGCACGTCATCGTCGACGAGGCGCAGGACCTCACGCCCATGCAGTGGCGGATGGTGGGCAGGCGCGGCCGACACGCCACATGGACCGTCGTCGGTGACCCGGCGCAGTCCTCGTGGTCCGACCCCGACGAGGCGGCGGAGGCCCGCGACGAGGCCCTGGGGAGCCGTCCCCGGCGCCGCTTCACCCTCACCGTCAACTACCGCAACCCCGCCGAGATCGCCGAGCTGGCCGCCAAGGTCCTCGCCCTCGCGATGCCCGGCTCCGAGTCCCCGTCCGCCGTACGGTCCACGGGAGTCGAGCCGCGCTTCGTGAAAACGGACAGCTCCCTCGCGCAGTCCGTACGCGCGGAGGCCGCCCGTCTGCTCGCCCTCGTGGACGGCACCGTGGGCGTCGTCGTGGCCATGAACCGGCGTGCGGAGGCCGCCCGCTGGCTCGCCGGGCTCGGCGACCGGGTGGTGGCGCTCGGCAGCCTGGAGGCGAAGGGTCTGGAGTACGACGCGACGGTCGTCGTCTCACCCGCGGAGATCGCCGACGAGTCGCCGGCCGGTCTGCGTGTCCTGTACGTCGCCCTGACCCGCGCGACCCAGCAGCTGACCATCGTCTCGGGCGACCGGGACGAGCCGGACGACAACGGCGTGCCTGACCTGCTGCGGGACTGAGGCAGTACGGCGAGTCGAGTACAGCGAAGAGGCCCACGTCACCAGGTGACGTGGGCCTCTTCGTTCGTTCAATGACACCGACCCGCCATGCTCGCCTCGCGGCAAGTGGTCGCTCGTAGCGACGAAGGTTGGGCCCGGGGGCTTGGATCGGGCCGGTGTCACGTCCACGGTAACAAACGATCCCCGCGAGGCAATTCCCGTCCCGAAAGTTCATTTGCGCGGCGCGGACTCCCCCCGGGGCCGCCCTACCACCGGCACCACACTTCTCGTATGGTGGAATCGTTTTTCCGAAACCGCACGCCTCCCGCGAACAAAACGTTCGCAACCCAGGGCGGCTACCGCGTACTCCGCGGTAGGTGCGACGATCGGACGGCATACCCGCGCCCCACCCGTAGGCGCAGCACACGCAGCACCCGGTGAAAGCAGAGGAAGTCGGCCATGGCAACGGCGCCCAGCGTCTCCTACTCGATGACGGTCCGGCTGGAGGTGCCCGCGAGCGGAACGGCGGTCTCCCAGCTCACCACGGCCGTCGAGTCCCACGGAGGCTCGGTGACCGGCCTCGACGTGACCGCGTCCGGGCACGAGAAGCTCCGGATCGACGTCACCATCGCGGCGACCTCCACCGCGCACGCCGACGAGATCGTCGAGCAGCTGCGCCACATCGAGGGCGTCACCCTCGGCAAGGTCTCCGACCGTACGTTCCTGATGCACCTCGGCGGCAAGATCGAGATGGCGTCCAAGCACCCCATCCGCAACCGTGACGACCTCTCGATGATCTACACGCCGGGCGTGGCCCGTGTGTGCATGGCGATCGCCGAGAACCCCGAGGACGCCCGCCGCCTCACCATCAAGCGCAACTCCGTTGCGGTCGTGACGGACGGCTCGGCCGTGCTGGGCCTCGGCAACATCGGCCCGATGGCCGCCCTCCCGGTCATGGAGGGCAAGGCGGCCCTCTTCAAGCGCTTCGCCGGTATCGACGCCTGGCCGATCTGCCTGGACACCCAGGACACCGACGCGATCGTGGAGATCGTCAAGGCCATCGCCCCCGGCTTCGCGGGCATCAACCTCGAGGACATCTCTGCCCCGCGCTGCTTCGAGATCGAGGCCCGGCTGCGCGAGGCCCTCGACATCCCCGTCTTCCACGACGACCAGCACGGCACCGCGATCGTCGTCCTCGCCGCCCTCACGAACGCCCTGCGTGTCGCGGGGAAGGCCATCGGTGACATCCGCGTGGTCATGTCCGGTGCGGGCGCGGCCGGTACGGCCATCCTCAAGCTGCTGATCGCCGCCGGCGTCAAGAACTCCGTCGTCGCCGACATCCACGGCGTCGTGCACGCGGACCGCACGGACCTGGTGGACGCCGCCCCGGATTCGCCGCTGCGCTGGATCGCCGACAACACCAACCCCGAGGGCCTGACGGGCACGTTGAAGGAGGCCGTGCGCGGCGCCGACGTGTTCATCGGCGTCTCCGCCCCGAACGTCCTGGACGGCGACGATGTGGCCGCCATGGCCGAGGGTGCCATCGTGTTCGCGCTCGCGAACCCCGACCCCGAGGTCGACCCGGCAATCGCCCGTCAGACGGCGGCAGTTGTGGCCACCGGGCGCTCCGACTTCCCCAACCAGATCAACAACGTCCTGGTCTTCCCGGGCGTCTTCCGTGGCCTCCTGGACGCCCAGTCGCGCACGGTCAACACGGAGATGATGCTGGCCGCCGCGGCCGCCCTCGCGGGCGTGGTGACCGAGGACGAGCTGAACCCGAACTACATCGTCCCGAGCGTCTTCAACGACAAGGTCGCGGGCGCGGTCGCCGGAGCGGTGCGCACCGCGGCTCGGGCGGCTGGAGGGTCGGTGTCGGCCCCGCTCGAGTAGGGCCCGGGGCTGTGGGGGCGTCGCTGAGGGGGCTGCCGCCCCCAGGCCCCCGCATCGGCCTGAACGGCCTCGTCCTCGAACGCCGGACGGGCTGGATGGTGCTGGAAGGTGTGCCGCGGCTGTGACGATCGCCACGGCGGACCGAACCCGGCGCGTCGCGAGATGCGGGGCCCTTGGCCGCCCTCTAGGGTGGCGGCCAGGCTCCAGGCCTCCCAGGCCCTGCGGTCCGCTGCCAGGAGCGGACGGAGCGTCACCACACTGAGGCAGTGGCGCTTTTCGTGTGACTCCCAAGGGTGTTCGTGTGACTCCCAGGGGTGCCGGATTGGCTTTCCCGCCGCAGGTGGGGGCAGGATGCGTCTTCGGGCGCGAGGGTCTGGCTACGGACCCGGGTCCGGGGACCGACCGAGGACCCTGGCAGCATCGGCTTCGCCGCATCCAACATGCGGCTCCGCCGCGTGGTACGCCTCAACGGCAAGAAGAACACGGGAGTAACAACATGAACCGCAGTGAGCTGGTGGCCGCGCTGGCCGACCGCGCCGAGGTGACCCGCAAGGACGCCGACGCCGTTCTGGCCGCGTTCGCCGAGACCGTCGGCGAGATCGTCGCCAAGGGCGACGAGAAGGTCACCATCCCCGGCTTCCTGACCTTCGAGCGCACCCACCGTGCCGCTCGCACCGCGCGCAACCCGCAGACCGGCGACCCGATCCAGATCCCGGCCGGCTACAGCGTGAAGGTCTCCGCGGGCTCCAAGCTCAAGGAAGCCGCCAAGGGCAAGTAAGCCTCTTGGTACGCGCCGGACGCGTACGAGGCGCAGCAACGCCAATGGGGCGGCCCCCTTCATCGAGGGGCCGCCCCATTGGCGTACAGGTGCCCGCGTGACTACCCGAGCGCCTTGCCGGGCAGCTCCACCTTCGCCCCCAGCTCCACGAGCTTGTCCATGCTGTGTCTACCCGGGGGCTGACCCCCGGACCCCCAGCCGGGGCGGCGTTGCCCCCGGGCCGGGACGGAGCGGTTCGGTCAGCCGAGCGCCTTGCCGGGCAGCTCCACCTTCGCCCCCAGCTCCACGAGCTTGTCCATGCTGTGTCTACCCGGGGGCTGACCCCCGGACCCCCAGCCGGGGCGGCGTTGCCCCCGGGCCGGGACGGAGCGGTTCGGTCAGCCGAGCGCCTTGCCGGGCAGCTCCACCTTCGCCCCCAGCTCCACGAGCTTGTCCATGCTGTGTCTACCCGGGGGCTGACCCCCGGACCCCCAGCCGGGGCGGCGTTGCCCCCGGGCCGGGACGGAGCGGTTCGGTCAGCCGAGCGCCTTGCCGGGCAGCTCCACCTTCGCCCCCAGCTCCACGAGCTTGTCCATGAAGTTCTCGTAGCCGCGGTTGATGAGGTCGATGCCGTGTACCCGCGACGTGCCCTGGGCCGCGAGCGCCGCGATCAGGTACGAGAAGCCGCCGCGGAGGTCCGGGATGACCAGGTCGGCGCCCTGGAGCCGGGTGGGGCCGGAAACGACCGCGGAGTGCAGGAAGTTGCGCTGGCCGAAGCGGCAGTTCGAGCCGCCGAGGCACTCCCGGTAGAGCTGGATGTGCGCGCCCATCTGGTTCAGCGCGGAGGTGAAGCCGAGGCGGGACTCGTACACCGTCTCGTGGATGATCGACAGGCCGGTCGCCTGGGTCAGGGCGACCACCAGCGGCTGCTGCCAGTCGGTCTGGAAGCCCGGGTGGACGTCCGTCTCCAGCGCGATCGACTTGAGCTGGCCGCCGGGGTGCCAGAAGCGGATGCCCTCGTCGTCGATCTCGAAGGCGCCGCCGACCTTGCGGTAGGTGTTCAGGAACGTCATCATCGAGCGCTGCTGGGCGCCGCGGACGTAGATGTTGCCTTCGGTCGCCAGCGCCGCGGACGCCCAGGAGGCGGCCTCCAGGCGGTCCGGGAGGGCCGCGTGGGTGTAGCCGCCGAGCGAGTCGACACCGGTGATGCGGATCGTCCGGTCGGTGTCCATGGCGATGATCGCGCCCATCTTCTGCAGTACGCAGATGAGGTCCTCGATCTCGGGCTCCACGGCCGCGTTGGACAGCTCGGTGACGCCCTCCGCGAGCACGGCGGTCAGCAGGACCTGCTCGGTCGCGCCCACCGACGGGTACGGCAGCTGGATCTTGGTGCCGCGCAGCCGCTGCGGGGCCTCCAGGTACTGGCCGTCCTCCCGCTTCTCGATCTTCGCGCCGAACTGCCGCAGCACCTCGAAGTGGAAGTCGATCGGCCGGCCGCCGATGTCACAGCCGCCGAGGCCCGGGATGAACGCATGCCCCAGACGGTGCAACAGTGGTCCGCAGAAAAGGATCGGGATGCGCGACGAACCCGCGTGCGCGTCGATGTCGGCGACGTTCGCGCTCTCGACGTGCGACGGGTCGAGGATCAGCTCGCCCGGCTCCTCACCCGGACGGACGGTCACGCCGTGCAGTTGCAGCAGCCCCCGTACGACGCGCACGTCACGGATGTCGGGGACATTGCGCAGGCGGCTCGGTGCGCTGCCCAGCAGGGCGGCGACCATGGCCTTCGGTACGAGATTCTTCGCACCGCGGACACGGATCTCACCCTCGAGCGGGGTTCCGCCGTGGACAAGCAGTACATCGTCAGAGCCGTTGACGGTCATGTATCTCGCGTTCCGATGAGTTGGGCAGGCGTGTGCGTCGGCAGGCCGGTTGGGCGCGAGCCGATGAGCAAGGGTAATCGCCGCCCACCCCCCTTAAGTAAGCCCAAGTACCACTCAGCGGCGTCATAGCTTTGCCACAACACGAACGGTTTTGAATCGGGCACACGGGGTCACCGGTGACGCTGTGCGCGGGGAACGCTTCTCTGCGCCCTGAGCTGCATTCACCCGGGTACGGGCATTGGGTCCCCCTACTCGGGGAAGATGCGGGATCATGTCTGGCATGACCGAGGTGTCCTCGCTCACAGGGCGGCTGCTCGTGGCCACGCCCGCCCTGGCGGACCCGAACTTCGACCGCGCGGTGGTGCTGCTCCTCGACCACGACGAGGAGGGCTCCCTCGGCGTCGTCCTCAACCGGCCCACACCGGTGGACGTCGGCGACATCCTGGCGGCCTGGGCGGACCTGACCGGCGAACCCGGTGTCGTCTTCCAGGGCGGCCCGGTGTCGCTCGACTCGGCGCTGGGCGTCGCGGTGATCCCGGGCGGCGTCGCGGCCGGCGAGCGCGCTCCGCTCGGCTGGCGGCGTGTGCACGGCGCGATCGGCCTCGTGGACCTGGAGGCCCCGCCCGAGCTGCTCGCCTCCGCCCTGGGGTCCCTGCGCATCTTCGCCGGGTACGCGGGCTGGGGCCCGGGCCAGCTCGAGGACGAACTGGTCGAGGGCGCGTGGTACGTCGTCGAGTCCGAACCCGGCGACGTCTCCTCCCCGTCACCCGAACGGCTCTGGCGCGAGGTTCTGCGCCGCCAGCGCAACGAACTGGCGATGGTGGCCACGTATCCGGACGACCCTTCGCTCAACTGATGCCTGTGACCTTGAGTACGCTTGGCTTCTATGAGCACTCTTGAGCCTGAGACCCAGCCCCAGCGAGGCACTGGGACGGGGACCCTCGTAGAGCCGACGCCGCAGGTGTCGCACGGCGACGGTGACCACGAGCGCTTCGCCCACTATGTCCAGAAGGACAAGATCATGGCGAGCGCCCTCGACGGCACGCCCGTCGTGGCCCTCTGCGGCAAGGTGTGGGTCCCGGGCCGCGACCCGAAGAAGTACCCCGTGTGTCCCATGTGCAAGGAGATCTACGAGTCCATGGGCGCCGGTGGCGACAAGGGCAAGGGCGGCGACAAGAAGTAACGCCCTCGCTGACGCGCCTCGGCGCGGCACGTCGCGTCGATCGAGCACGGCCGCGGCACCCCGGATCGGGGTGCCGCGGCTTTGTCGTGCGTTGCACGGAGTGCGTCCCGCGGTCACAGAGTGGTTGAGACCTCTTGTGGACATGTTCATGTAGTCCATAGCCTCCGGTGTGTTGTGCAGGGCGAAACAGTCGTTGCGCATGGTGCAACGCACCCCCATCGGAGGATGCTCGATGAAGCTCTCTGTCCGAACGGCCGCCGCGGTGGCGACACTCGTCGTCGCCGGGCTCACCGCCACCGCCTGTGCCCCCCAGACCTCCGGCAACTCCTCCTCCGGAAAGGACGAGAAGACCGGCACCCTGCGGGTCTGGCTCTTCCAGGAGGTCGACAACGCCCCGAAGGAGAAGGTCGTCGCCGCGGCCGTCGACACCTTCAAGAAGGCCCACAAGGACACCGAGGTCACCATCGAGTACATCCCCGTGGAGACCCGCGCCCAGCGCATGAAGGCCGCCTTCAACGACCCGAAGAGCGCCCCGGACGTCATCGAGTACGGCAACACGGACACCGCCGGTTACGTCAAGGACGGCGGACTCGCGGACGTCACCAAGGACTTCACCGGCTGGAGCGAGTCCAAGGACACCGACCCGACCGCCGAGCAGTCGGTCACGGTCGACGGGAAGATCTACGGCGCCCCGCTCTTCGTCGGCGTCCGCGCCCTCTACTACCGCACCGACATCCTCAAGAACCTGGGCCTCGAGGTCCCGAAGACCCAGGACGAGTTGGCCGAGACCGCCCGGAAGATCCACAAAGCTGAGCCCGGCCTGTACGGGCTCGCGGTCGGCGGCGCCTACACCTACGGCGCGATGCCCTTCATCTGGTCCCACGGCGGTGAACTCGCCCGGGGCAAGGGCGGTTCGTACGCCGCGACCATCGACAGCGCGGCCGCCCAGCAGGGCATCAAGACCTACACCGCTCTCTTCGGCGACGACAACTGTCCCGCCGCCAAGTGCGCGGGCATGGGCGGCAACGACACGGTGACGGCCTTCGCCGCGGGCAAGGCGGGCATGGCCATCGGCGGCGACTTCAGCCACGCGGCGATCGAGGCCGGGAAGGTCAAGGGCAAGTACGCCGTCGTACCGCTGCCGGGCCTGAAGGCGGGCGAGATCGCCCCGGCGTTCGCGGGCGGCAACAACATCGGCGTACTGAAGAGCACCTCGCACCGCACCCTCGCCGTCGACCTGATGAAGGAGCTGGCGAGCAAGAAGACGCAGGGTGAGCTCTTCGACGCGATGGGCTTCCTGCCGACCTTCATCGACGTGCGCGACGACGTCGCCAAGAAGGAGCCGTTCGTCGCGCCCTTCGTGAAGACGCTCGCCTCCGGAGCCAAGTTCGTGCCCGCCTCGCCGGCCTGGGCACAGATCGACGCCTCGCTGGTGCTGCCGACGATGTTCCAGGAGATCGTCAGCGGCAAGAAGGGCGTCGCGGCGGCCTCGAAGGACGCGGCGAAGAAGATGAACGACGCGTTCAGCTCCGCGGGCTGAGCGGATGGCGACGCAAGACACCGTGGCCGAGCGGGTCACGGTGATCAAAGAGGCACCCGCCGGGCCCCGGCGCCGGGGCCCGGCCCGGACCCCCTGGCTCTATCTGGCCCCCGCCCTCGTCGTCCTCGGCGGCCTGCTCGTCTACCCCATCTACCAACTGGGCCTGATCTCACTCCTGAAGTACACCCAGGCACAGGTCAGCGGAGGCGAACCGACCAGCTTCGAGGGCTTCGGCAACTACGCCACGCTCTTCGCCGACGACCAGTTCTGGCAGGTGCTGCTCGCCACGGTGGTGTTCGCGGCGGCCTGTGTGGTCTCCACCCTGGCCACCGGTTGCGCCCTCGCCGTGCTCCTCACCCGCGTACGGGCCCTGCCGCGCCTCGCGCTGATGCTGGCCGCGCTGGGCGCCTGGGCGACCCCGGCCGTCACCGGCTCCACGGTCTGGCTGCTCCTCTTCGACCCCGACTTCGGCCCCGTCAACCGGGTGCTGGGGATCGGCGACCACTCATGGACGTACGGCCGGTACAGCGCCTTCGCGCTCGTGCTGCTCGAAGTGGTGTGGTGCTCCTTCCCGTTCGTGATGGTGACGGTGTACGCGGGGATCCGCGCCGTACCGGGTGAGGTGCTGGAGGCGGCCGCCCTGGACGGCGCCTCGCAGTGGCGGATCTGGCGCTCGGTGCTCGCGCCGATGCTCCGGCCGATCCTGGTCGTCGTCACCATCCAGTCGGTCATCTGGGACTTCAAGGTCTTCACGCAGATCTATGTGATGACGAACGGCGGCGGCATCGCCGGACAGAACCTCGTGCTGAACGTGTACGCGTACCAGAAGGCGTTCGCCGCCTCGCAGTACGGCCTCGGCTCGGCGATCGGCGTGGTGATGCTGGTGATCCTGCTGGCGGTCACGCTCGTGTATCTGCGGCTGCTGCGCAGACAGGGGGAGGAACTGTGAGCTTCCTGCGGGGTGTCCTACGCCGTCCCTGGCGGCTCGCCGCCGAGGCGTCCGCGCTGCTGATCGCCGTGGTCGTCGCTTTCCCCCTCTACTGGATGGTGCTGAGCGCCTTCAAACCGGCGGGAGAGATCGAGTCCACCGAGCCTCGGCCGTGGACCCTGTCGCCCTCCCTGGATTCCTTCCGGCGCGTCTTCGGGCAGCAGCAATTCGGCCGTTACTTCCTCAACAGCCTGGTGGTGGCGGGCTCCGTGGTCGTCGTCTCGGCGCTCATCGCGTTTCTCGCGGCGACGGCGGTGACGCGATTCCGCTTCCGTTTCCGGACCACCCTGTTGATCATGTTCCTGGTCGCCCAGATGGTGCCCGTCGAGGCGCTGACGATCCCCCTCTTCTTCCTCATGCGGGACTTCGGTCAGCTGAACACGCTGGGCTCGCTGATCCTGCCGCACATCGCCTTCTCGCTGCCCTTCGCGATCTGGATGCTGCGCGGTTTTGTGAAGGCCGTTCCGGACGCGCTGGAGGAGGCCGCGTACATCGACGGGGCGAGCCGCGCGCGATTCCTCTGGCAGATCCTTTTCCCCCTCGTCTTCCCGGGGCTGGTGGCCACGAGTGTCTTTTCCTTCATCTCCGCCTGGAACGACTTCCTGTTCGCCAAGTCCTTCATCATCAGCGACATGTCACAGTCCACCCTGCCGATGGCCCTCCTCGTCTTCTACAAGCCGGACGAACCCGACTGGGGCGGTGTGATGGCCGCTTCCACGGTCATGACGATTCCGGTGCTGATCTTCTTCGTACTCGTACAGCGACGACTGGTCTCCGGGCTGGGCGGAGCGGTAAAGGACTGACATGACCGAGGTGATTCCGGCACCCCGCGCCGTCCAGGGACCCATGCGCTGCGGGGTCCCGCTCGAGGCGGACACCACCCTGTGGGCCGGGCCTGGCACAGGGACCACGGAGCGCTGGCTGCGCGCCACGCTCGGCGCGGCGCTCGGCCTGCCGCTGCCACCAGGGCCGCAGGATGCCCGCAATGCCGTACGGCTGCTCCTCGACGACACGCTGGAGCCGGAGGCGTACAAACTCAGCGTCGTCGTCAACCGGGGCATCGAGATCCGCGGCGGCAGCGCGGCCGGAGTGTTCTGGGGCGCGCAGACGCTGCGTCAGCTCCTCGGCCCCGACGCCTTCCGCCGTGCCCCCGTTCGGCCGGGGACGACCTACGGAATCCCGCACCAGATCATCGAGGACGCCCCCCGATTCCGCTGGCGCGGCGTCATGCTCGACGTCTCCCGGCACTTCATGCCCAAGGACGGCGTCCTGCGCCATCTCGACCTGCTGGCGGCCCACAAACTCAATGTCTTCCACTTCCACCTCACCGACGACCAAGGCTGGCGTGTCCAGATCAAGCGCTACCCGAAGCTGACGGAGGTCGGATCCTGGCGGGCGCGCACGGAAATCGGCCATCGCGCCTCGCCGCTGTGGGAGGAGAAGCCGCACGGGGGCTTCTACACGCAGGACGACATCCGCGAGATCGTCGCGTACGCCGCCGAGCGGCATATCAGCGTCGTCCCCGAAATCGACATCCCGGGGCACAGCCAGGCCGCCATCGCCGCGTATCCGGAACTGGGCAACACCGATGTCATCGCCGCGTCCATGGAAGGCGTGACCTCCCTCTCCGTCCGGGACACCTGGGGCGTCTCCAAAAACGTACTCGCCCCCACCGACAACACCCTGCGCTTCTACGAGGGGGTGTTCGAGGAACTCCTCGACCTGTTCCCGGCGGACGCCGCACCGTTCTCGGAGTTCATCCACATCGGCGGCGACGAGTGCGCCAAGGACCAGTGGCGACAGTCGCCGGCCGTCCAGGCGCGGATCAAGGAGCTGGGACTCGCGGACGAGGACGCGTTGCAGTCCTGGTTCATCCGCCATTTCGACAACTGGCTCTCCGCGCGCGGGCGCCGGCTTATCGGCTGGGACGAGATCCTGGAGGGCGGCCTCGCGGAAGGGGCTGCCGTGTCCTCGTGGCGCGGCTACCAGGGCGGCATCACCGCCGCCCGCGCGGGCCACGACGTCGTCATGTGCCCCGAGCAGCACGTGTATCTGGACCACCGTCAGGACGCCGGCGCGGACGAGCCGGTGCCCATCGGATACGTCCGCACCCTGGAGGACGTCTACCGCTTCGAGCCCGTGCCGCCCCAGCTCACCGAGGCGGAGGCGCGGCATGTGCTGGGCACTCAGGCCAACGTGTGGACCGAGGTGATGGAGGACCCCGCGCGCGTGGACTACCAGATGTTCCCCCGGCTCGCGGCCTTCGCCGAGGTCGCCTGGAGCGCCCTGCCCGCCCCCGCCGAGCGGGACTTCGCCGACTTCGAACAGCGGATGACCGTCCACTACGGGCGACTTGACGCCCTGGGAGTGGCCTATCGCCCGCCGGGCGGGCCGCTGCCGTGGCAGCGGCGCCCAGGTGTGCTCGGACGCCCGATCGAGGGGGCGCCCCCAAACGTGTGAGCTGACTCCCCGGCGGCGTGTCGCGGGCCGCTCGGCCCGACACAGTGGCCTCACAAGGGAAAAGGCGCCCAGAAGTCACCGAAGGCTGGCAATTCGAACTGACCGGTGATGCCGTATGAAAACGGACCATCTCCCTGGTGAGGGGGGCGAATGCCTCCTAGCGGACCCCCGCGTCGGGGGCCGGGGAAGATGTGCCAGAGTTGCCACGTCCGCCCTGTCAGCACGTACCGTACGCGCAACACAGGTGGGACCAGGTGGGGCAGTGGGAAGGGGCAGCCGGTTTGACCACGCACGCACCGCAGGCGGCGCAGGCCGTGACACTGCCCGCCTCGCTGGACGAGGCAGTGGCGGCCCTCGCCGCCATGCCCGCCGCCGTTCCCGTGGCCGGCGGCACCGACCTCATGGCCGCGATCAACTCCGGACAGCTGCGGCCCGCCGCGCTCGTCGGCCTCGGCCGGATCAGCGAGATCCGCGGCTGGCAGTACCAGGACGGCCACGCCCTGCTGGGCGCCGGCCTCACCCATGCGCGTATGGGGCGCCCCGACTTCGCGGCCCTCATTCCCGCGCTCGCCGCCTCCGCGCGCGCCGCCGGCCCACCGCAGATCCGCAACGCGGGCACCCTGGGCGGCAACATCGCCTCGGCCTCCCCCACGGGGGACGCGCTGCCCGTGCTGGCCGCCCTGGAGGCCACGTTGATCATCGCGGGCCCGGGCGGGGCCCGCCGCGAGATCCCGGTGTCGCACCTGCTCGCGGGCGTGGAGATGCTCCGCGGCGGCGAACTCATCGGCTACGTGCGCGTGCCGCTGCTGCACGCGCCGCAGGTCTTCGTGAAGGCGACGGGACGTACCGGACCCGGGCGCGCGATCGCGTCCGTGGCGCTCGTCCTCGACCCGGCCCGGCGCGGTGTGCGGTGCGCCGTCGGTGCCATAGCGCCGATGCCGCTGCGGCCCCTGGACGCCGAGGCGTGGGTCGCCCAGCTGATCGACTGGGACAACAGCCGCACGATCGTGCCCGAGGCGCTCACCGCGTTCGGGGAGTACGTCGCCGCGGCCTGCATCCCCGACCCCGTCCCCGCCGAGGACGGCTCCGTACAACAGCTTCCGCCCGCCGTGCTGCACCTGCGGCGCACCGTCGCCGCGCTGGCCCGACGAGCACTGGGGAGGGCACTGTCGTGACCGACGAACAGCACGGAGAGGGCACTCCGCAGGCCGGCGGCCGGTGGGACCCCCTCCCGCAGGGTGACTACGACGACGGCGCCACCGCCTTCGTCAAGCTGCCCGAGGGGGGCATCGAAGCCCTTCTGGCGGAGCGGGACAGCCCGCTCGCGGCGCCCGGACACGGCTACGTGCCCCCGCAGTTCGCCGTGGCGCCCCCGACTGCCGACCCGGGCGCGACGGGCACCTGGGCCGCGCAGGCCGGTGCGGTCCAGTGGCCGGATCCCAACGCCGGGCACCAGGAAGCGGCACACCAGGAAGCCACGCACGACGGGTTCTCGTACCACCCCGGAGCCACCGGCCAGTGGGACTTCCAGGAGGCCGCGCCGCCCGCCCAGCAGGGCACCGTCGAAGCGCACCCCGGGCACGACGTCACCGGGCAGTGGTCGATTCCGGTCGCCGGGGGTGACCTTCCGGACGAATCGGGCGAGTTCACCACCTCGGCGCTGGTCGAGCAGTGGGGCGGCACTCCGCCCGCCACGCTCCCCGGCGGCGCGGCCGCGCCCTGGGCGACGGAGTCGGAGATCGGGCAGGCCTGGTCGGCCGATCCGCGGGTGGCCGCTGAGGCCCCTGTGGAGCCCGTACGGCCGACGCATGCGGAATCGCCCACGGAAGCCGCCCGGACGGCCGCAGAGCCCGCTCGGGAGGCTTCTGAGCCGGTAGCCGGGCCCGCGCCGACCGCCGCCGGGACGCCCGGAACCCCCGACGCGCCCGAACCGGACCCGACTTCGGCCTCGGGAGGCCCCGGAACCCCGTCGGCCGCCGAAGCCCCCGACACGGACGACCCCGGGGCGGACGCGACGGACGCGCAGCACCCCGAACACCCCGAAAACTCCGCCGCGCCCTCGGCACTCCCGCACGACGACCACCCCCTCGCCTCGTACGTCCTGCGCGTCAACGGCGTCGACCGGCCCGTGACCGACGCCTGGATCGGCGAGTCGCTGCTCTACGTCCTGCGCGAGCGGCTCGGTCTCGCGGGCGCCAAGGACGGCTGCTCGCAGGGCGAGTGCGGGGCCTGCAACGTGCAGGTGGACGGGCGGCTCGTGGCCTCCTGCCTGGTGCCCGCCGTCACCGCCGCGGGCAGCGAGGTGCGTACCGTCGAGGGCCTGGCCACCGACGGACAGCCCTCGGACGTCCAGCGTGCGCTGGCCAAGTGCGGCGCGGTGCAGTGCGGTTTCTGCGTACCGGGTATGGCCATGACCGTGCACGACCTCCTCGAGGGCAACCCCGCTCCCACCGAACTGGAGACCCGCCAGGCGCTGTGCGGCAATCTGTGCCGCTGCTCCGGCTACCGCGGGGTCCTGGACGCCGTACGCGAGGTCGTCTCCGAACGTGAGGCGCACAGCGCGGCCGCCGCCGTGTCCGCGCCGGACGCCGAAGAGGCACGCATCCCGCACCAGGCGGGCCCGGGCGCGGGCGGCGTCAACCCATCGGCGTTCGAGGCATCGGCGTTCGAAGGATCGGCCGGACCGGCCGCACCTCGGGCTCCGTACGAGGACACTTCCCCGTACGACCACCAAGCGCCGCATGACCAGCCGTACGGCCAGGACGGAGGCCAGGCGTGAACAACGAGACCGCCACCGCGACTCCCGCGACGCCGGAGACGGGCCCCGAGCCGCTGCCGCACGGGCTCGGCGTCTCGCTGCCGACCGCGGAGGCCCGCGCGAAGGCGGAGGGCACCTTCCCGTACGCCGCCGACCTGTGGGCCGAGGGCCTGCTGTGGGCGGCCGTGCTGAGATCGCCCCACCCGCACGCGCGCATCGTGTCGATCGACACCGGCCACGCGCGCGAGATGCCCGGCGTGCACGCGGTCATCACCCACGAGGACGTGCCCGGCGCCGTCCTGCACGGCCGCGGCAGGGCCGACCGCCCGGTGTTCGCCTCCGAGGTCGTACGCCACCACGGGGAGCCCATCGCGGCCGTCGCCGCCGACCACCCGGACACCGCGCGGATGGCCGCGGCCGCCATCATCGTCGAGTACGAAGTACTCGACCCGGTGACCGACCCGGAGCAGGCCTTCGAGGCCGACCCCCTGCATCCCGACGGCAACCTGATCCGGCACATCCCGCTGCGCCACGGCGACCCGGACGCGGTCGGCGAGATCGTCGTCGAGGGCCTGTACCGCATCGGCCGCCAGGACCCGGCCCCGATCGGCGCCGAGGCCGGCCTCGCCGTGCCCCGCCCCGACGGCGGCGTCGAGCTCTACATCGCCTCCACCGACCCGCACGCCGACCGCGACACGGCCGCCGCCTGCTACGGCCTCGAACCCGAGCGCGTGAAGGTCGTCGTCACCGGTGTGCCCGGCGCCACCGCCGACCGAGAGGACCAGGGCTTCCAACTCCCGCTCGGCCTGCTCGCGTTGAAGACCGGCTGCCCGGTGAAGCTCACCGCTACGCGGGAAGAGTCCTTCCTCGGCCACGCCCACCGACACCCCACCTTGCTCCGTTACCGCCACCACGCGGACGCCGAGGGCAAGCTGGTGAAGGTCGAGGCGCAGATCCTCCTCGACGCGGGCGCGTACGCGGACACCTCCGCCGAGTCGCTGGCCGCCGCCGTCTCCTTCGCCTGCGGCCCCTACGTCATCCCGAACGCCTTCATCGAGGGCTGGGCCGTACGCACCAACAACCCGCCCTCCGGCCATGTACGCGGCGAAGGCGCCATGCAGGTCTGCGCCGCCTACGAGGCGCAGATGGACAAGCTGGCCAAGAAACTCGCCGTCGACCCGGCGGAGCTGCGCCTGCGCAACGCGATGGCCACCGGAGACGTCCTGCCGACCGGCCAGACGGTGACCTGCCCGGCCCCCGTCGCCGAACTCCTCCAAGCCGTACGGGACTTCCCGCTCCCCGCGCTGCCCAAGGACACCCCCGAGGACGAGTGGCTGCTGCCCGGCGGCCCCGAAGGCGCGGGCGAACCCGGCGCCGTACGCCGCGGAGTCGGCTACGCCCTCGGCATGGTCCACATGCTCGGCGCCGAGGGCGCGGACGAGGTCTCCACGGCCACGGTCAAGGTCCACGACGGCATCGCCACGGTGCTCTGCGCGGCCGTCGAGCACGGCCAGGGCTTCACCACACTGGCCCGGCAGATCGTCCAGGAGACGCTCGGCATCGACGAGGTGCACGTGGCGCCGGTCGACACCGACCAGCCGCCCGCGGGCCCGAGCTGCCGGGGCCGCCACACCTGGGTCTCGGGCGGAGCGGTCGAACGCGCCGCGAAGATGGTCCGCACGCAGCTGCTCCAGCCCCTGGCACACAAGTTCGGCATGTCCACCGAGCTGCTCCAGATCACGGACGGAAAGATCACCTCGTACGACGGCGTGCTGTCCACGACCGTGACGGAGGCGATGGACGGCAAGGAGTTGTGGGCCACCGCCCAGTGCCGCCCGCACCCGACGGAACCGCTGGACGGGGCGGGTCAGGGCGACGCCTTCGTGGGCCTGGCCTTCTGCGCGATCCGCGCGGTGGTGGACGTCGACATCGAACTGGGCTCGGTACGCGTCGTGGAACTGGCCCTCGCCCAGGACGTGGGCCGGGTGCTCAACCCCGCCCAGCTCACCGCCCGTATCGAGGCGGGTGTCACGCAGGGCGTCGGCGCCGCGCTCACGGAGAACCTGCGCACGGCCCGCGGCCTGGTCCGCCACCCCGACCTCACCGGCTACGCCCTCCCCACGGCCCTCGACGCACCCGACATCCATATCGTCAAGCTTGTCGAGGAGCGCGACGTCGTCGCTCCCTTCGGTGCGAAGGCGGCCAGCGCGGTGCCGGTCGTGACGTCCCCGGCGGCGGTCGCGTCCGCCGTACGGGCCGCCACCGGCCGTCCGGTGAACCGGCTGCCCATCCGGCCGCAGGCGGCGGTGGTGACGGCGCATTGACCCCGCTTGTCGCTCTGTAGCTCTGTAGCTCTGCGGACACTCCTCGGCGGGGATGGGGGGCAGGCACGGGTGGCTTGAAGCCGTGTGTTTCCCGGCTGTGCGCCGTGTGTGCCTGCGTGTTTCCGGCGTTGTCAGTGGGGCGGCGTATGGTTTTGGTCAGTGGGGAAATGCCGCTGGGACGGCGGGTGTTCTCCACGGGGGAAGCACGGACGCGTTCCTATGCGCGGGAAGCCATGAGCATGTGCGGGGGAGCCATGAGCACGACTGACACCGATGTCATCGGCGCGATCACGCTGACCGACGACGAGCTGGATCCGTACGTCACGCACACGGGCACGCGGCAGTGGCTGACGGGGCCCGGAGTGCCGTCCGACAGCACGCTGCTGGGGTTCGACACGCTGCGGGAGCACGGACTGCGCCGGGTGGCGGACCTGGTCGGCCACGCCGACGAACTCGCCCAGGAGCTCCGGGACCAACTGGTCGTAGGGGCCCTGCGGACCTTCGACCGGGACCTGGAGCCGATCGTTCTGGACGGGGCGACGGGGGAGATCGCCACGACGTACATCTACTCCAAGCCCTCCCTGATGGACCTCGCGCCGCTGGCGCCTTCCCTGGAGGCCCTGGTGCGCTTCGCGGTGGCGACGGAGGAACTGACGGCGTTCCACGGGCGGTTCGCCTCCCCGGAGGGCCGGTTCGGCCCGAAGGCGGTCACGGCGGCGTCCGCCGCGCTCACCGCGGTCTTCGAGGCGGGCGCGGGCGACGCCTTGGCGCCGTACTGGCGGATGGCCGCGCTGATCCGCCCCCTCGCCCGGATCTCGGGCCCCGGCGAGGGGCTCGTCCTCGACCTGCCGAAGCGTCTGCTGGACGAGGAGTTCGGCGCGGGCGCCATCATGCGCTTCGAGGACGTCGACTTCCCGCCCGCGCTCGTGCACGAGCCGACCCGACGCTTCCTGCGCGAGACGGGCCTGCCGGAGGACGGGCTGCTTTTCCACCTGGACATGGAGGTGCCGCTGCCGGCCCTCACCGAGTACTACGCCGACGAGCGCCCCGACGACTTCTCCGCGGACGCACTCCCCGCGACGGCGGACCGCCTGATCCGCCTCGGCCATCTGCTGGAGGACACCAGCCTCGTGGTGGACGGCACCACGGGCGCGGTCCTCACCTGGAGCGAGCCGGACATGATCCTGCGCCCGCTCAACGCCGACATCTCCACCCTCGCCTTCACCCTCTGGCTGCTGCACCGAGAGCAGACGATCGACGCGGCCCACGACTTCACCGACTCCTACGAACAGCTCGCCGCGATCATGGCCCACACCCTCGCCACAGTCGACCCCCTCGCCTGCGACCCGACCCCGGCCCCGGCCGTGCCCGGCGACGACGGCTGGCGCTACTGGCCCGAGATATTCGAGGACCAGGCGGGCGGCACGCTGCAGGCGTAATCCCCCTACCCCGTACCCCGCGGAAACGCGGATCGGCCTCCCCTGGATGGGGGCGGCCAGCACCGTCGGGGAGGCCGTGGCGGGAATTGAACCCACGTGCCTCGTTGTGCAGGTTTGTGGGCGCGAGGGCGATCTGCTCGGACGTCATTCGGGTCCGTTCTCGCGCGCCGTAGGCGCGAGGTGGAGGTCCAGGCCGGCGGACCGGTGGGTGTCCCAGTCACGGGCGTAGGCGGGTGGTCGTCCGCCGGGTTCGGTGAGGGCCGCGGTCGGTATACGGCGGGAGGTGCGCAGGATGTCCGCCTCGGTGCTGTTGGCGTTGTTGCCGCTGGTCGCCGCAGAGGAGCAGCCGGTGTAGTAGGCGACGGGGATGGCCTCGTGCCCGGTGAGCAGGCACGGCGGGCGGACGCCCAGTCGGTGCAGTTCCCCGGCGGTGCGGGCCCAGGCGCGGCGGTCGGCGGTGGTGCGGTCCACGGTGTGCTCCAAGACCGCGAACTGCACCGCCAGGTGCCCCGCCAGCCCGAGCGCGATCACGGCGGCCGCCACCGGTCGCCAACGGCCGCTCTCCGTGGTGACCAGGTGGAACAGCGCGTCGGCGACGGGGATGGCCAGGAGCGCGTAGGTGGGCAGCAGGAAGCGGGGAGCCGCGTATCCGATCATGAACAGGTACGGCACGGCGGCCGTCGCGGCACAGAGCAGCGGCAGCAGCGTGCGTGCGGTGCGGTGGGCCCGTACCGCGACCACCAGTCCGACGGCGGCGAGCAGCGGGAGGACGAACCACCAGGCCGTCACCACCGGGTTCGGCATCGGCACGGTGCACGGGCGGCACAGCGCCCGCCCGGCCAGGCTGCGCAGTTGGTCGTCGACGGCGAAGTTCCAGCCGAGTCCGCCCTGGATGCGGGAGGCTTCGGACAGTCGCTGCCCCAGGCCGCCGTAACTGACGTACGCCTCGATCACCCACTCGAGCGCGCCCGCCATGAGTCCCGCCAGGAGGGCGACCGCGAGCCGCCACAGGCGCGCCGCCACCACCAGGACGAGCAGCGGCAGCGTGACCCACACCGCGTCGGTGGGCCGCATCCACGCCATGAGCGCGGCGCCCGCGACGACGCCCCACAGGGCTGCCCGGTCCAGGCGGTCCGCCCGGACCCGCAGGAAGCAGCCGACGCAGATCAGGGCGCCGATCGCGACCCAGTAGTTGGGCATGGCCTGCGGGCCGTAGAAGAGGGTCACCCACAAGGAGGCGAAGAGCGCGCCGGCCAGGGCCAGTACCCGGGTCGGGAACAGTCCCTGCCACACGCGCAGGGCCAGGTAGAGGCCGAGGCCGGACAGCACCGCGAGGTAGACGCGCAGCAGTTCGGTGGACGTCGACCAGGACGCGATGGGCGCCACCAGTAGTGAGACGCCCCGGGCACGCGGTGCGCTGAAGAAGGCCGCGGGCGCCTGGGTGCCGACCTGGCTGACGTACACCGTCTCGTCCCAGCCGAGGCCCATGCCCGGGCGTACGACCACCAGTTGGACCAGCGTGAAGAGGCAGGCCACGGCCGCGAGCGGCCACTCGCCGCGCGTCCGCCAGGACGCGCCGGGCCCGTTCGCCGGTTCGCGTCGTCGCATACCGACGAGCATGGCGTTCGCGCCGTGGGCCATCGTCCACCCTTCACCCCCTACAAGTCGTAGGGCTTCCAAGACCCCCGCAGCCTGGTGCGCTGAAGGCGAGAACGGGGATACGGAGATACGGAGATACGGGGATACGGAAAAACATGGACAAGCTAACCCGCATCGGGCCGATACGCAGGGCGGAGTTCGGCCAAGTGCCTGACGGGCGCCCCCGGGTCGGCGGGCCCTGGTCAGCGCGCGTCCGGAGTGCGGTGCCGGGGCTGTTCGGGGGCCGGACACAGGTCAGGCGCACTATTTGAGGCCGTGGCGGGAATCGAACCCACGTAACTCGCTTTGCAGGCGAGTCCCTGAACCACTCGGGCACACGGCCGTTCTCAGGTGCGGCACGGCTCACTCGTTCCGACCTGATGGGTTGACCGTAGGCGGGGGTGCGGGCGGGGCTCAAGGGGATCGGCGGCGCTGCAATGGGACTGCCATACGCCGTTCATGAAGGGGGGCGAGGGGAGCGGGCGGTCGTACGACCAAAGGCCCAGTCGATCACCATCTCCGGACAGGAGCCACTGCCGGTTGCGGCCCTTACGCTGGCGGTCATGGCAGCCCTGGATGCACGTGATGTGACGACGGTCCCGGCAGTGGGCGAGGGTGGGGTGCTGAGCCGTTCGTACCGGGCGCTCAGCGTCGGCATCGTCTCCGTCGTGCTGCTGATCGCGTTCGAGGCGACGGCGGTCGGGACGGCCATGCCCGTGGCGGCCCGGGAGCTGGACGGGGTGTCGTTGTACGCCTTCGCGTTCTCCGGGTACTTCACGACGAGCCTGTTCGGGATGGTGCTCGCCGGGCAGTGGTCGGACCGGGACGGCCCGCTGGCGTCGCTGACCGCCGGGATCGGGGCCTTCGCGGCGGGGCTGCTGCTGTCCGGGACGGCCGGGACCATGTGGCTGTTCGTCCTCGGGCGGGCCGTGCAGGGGCTCGGTGGCGGGCTCGTCATCGTCGCGTTGTACGTGGTGGTCGGGCGGGCCTATCCGGAGCGGCTGCGGCCGTCGATCATGGCGGGGTTCGCGGCGGCCTGGGTGGTGCCGTCCGTGGTCGGTCCGCTCGCGGCGGGTACGGTCACCGAGCAACTCGGCTGGCGCTGGGTGTTCATGGGGATACCGGTGCTGGTCGTTCTTCCGCTGGCGCTCGCGCTGCCGCGGATACGGCGGCTGACGTCGGGTTCGGGTTCGGGCGCCGACCGTGTTCCCTTCGACCGGCGGCGCATCCGGCTGGCGTTCGGGATCGCGCTGGGCGCGGGGCTGTTGCAGTATGCCGCCCAGGATCTGCGCTGGGTCTCGCTCGTGCCGGCCGCGGCGGGCGGTGCGCTGCTCGTTCCGGCGGTGCTCGGGCTGCTGCCGCGCGGCACCTACCGGGCGGCGCGCGGGCTGCCGTCCGTGGTGCTGCTGCGCGGGGTCGCGGCCGGCTCCTTCATCGCCGCCGAGTCCTTCGTGCCGCTCATGCTGGTCACCGAGCGGGGGCTGTCGCCGACGCTCGCCGGGTTCTCGCTCGCGGCGGGCGGCGGGACCTGGGCGCTGGGGTCCTTCGTGCAGTCGAGGCCGCGGGTGGAGCCGTACCGGGAGCGGCTGATGTTCCTGGGCATGGTGCTGGTCGCGGCCGCCATCGCCGCGGCGCCGAGTGTGCTGATCCACTCCGTGCCGGTGTGGATCGTCGCCGTCGCGTGGGCGTTCGGGTGCTTCGGGATGGGGCTGGTGATCGCCTCGACCAGCGTGCTGCTGCTGCATCTCTCGGCGCCCGAGGAGGCCGGGGCGAACTCCGCCGCGTTGCAGATCTCGGACGGGCTGTCCAACGTCGTCCTGCTCGCGGTGGGCGGTGCGGCCTTCGCCGCGCTGGGCGGTGGCGCGGTGACGGAGGCGGCCACCTCGGCGGGTGGCTCCCATCCCGCCGCCTTCGCCGCGGTGTTTCTGCCGATGGCTGGGGTGGCGTTGGTGGGGGCTTGGGTGACTACGCGGGTGCGGACCGCACGCTTTTGAATGGTACTGATATGACCCCAGAGCCTGGTACCGTTTTGGTATGGCTATGAACCTGCGTCTTCGTGACGACCAGACGGAAGCACTCAAGCTGCGCGCCGAGGAGGAGGGCACCAGCATGCACGCCATACTGCTGAGAGCGGTGGACGACTATCTGGCCAGGACGGCTCACGAGACGCTGGTCCGCAAGGCTGCCAAGGAGCAGACCGCCAAATGGGCCGAGCTGTTGGAGCGGCTCAAGTGACCTGCGTCTATCTGTCGGCCGAGGATGTTCTGGCCATTGCCGAGCAGGCCGTCGACGACCAGACCGTAGTAGTGCGGGACGCGGGGTTGCTGGAATCGGCCGTGCACCGACCGTCGGCCTCGATGTTCGGGCAGGAGGCATACAGCGACCTGTTCGACAAGGCGGCGGCGCTTCTGCAATCGCTGGCGATCAACCACCCCTTCATCGACGGGAACAAGCGCACGGCGTGGGTGTCCTGCGTCGTCTTCCTGGCCATGAACGAGGTCCAGTTGCGGCCGGACATCGACGCGGCTGAGCGTCTCGTCATCGCGGTCGCCGCGGGCAGCCTGGACGAAGTGAAGTCGATCTCCGAGGCATTGCGGGAGTTGGCCGAGCAGCCGATGTGAGCTGAGTCCCATCCAAGGGTGACCCCGCGTCGTTCGCGCGTTGGCACCCGCGAGGCGCCGGTAGGGTGGCCCGGTTGTCATACGTAGCCGAGCCGCTCGACCCCACCCACGGAGACCGTGACTACCACCGCCGCCGCCAACGCCTCGTCCTCACATCACCTCTCACCCGCCTTCCCCGGCCGCGCCCCCTGGGGCACCGCGGGCAAGCTGCGCGCCTGGCAGCAGGGGGCGATGGAGAGGTACATCCAGGAACAGCCGCGCGACTTCCTGGCCGTCGCCACACCCGGCGCCGGCAAGACGACGTTCGCGCTGACGCTCGCGTCCTGGCTGCTGCACCACCATGTCGTGCAACAGGTGACCGTGGTCGCGCCGACCGAGCATCTGAAGAAGCAGTGGGCGGAGGCGGCCGCGCGGGTGGGGATCAAGCTGGATCCCGAGTACAGCGCGGGACCGCTCAGCAAGGAGTACCAAGGGGTCGCCGTGACGTACGCCGGTGTCGGCGTGCGGCCCATGCTGCACCGGAATCGGGTGGAGCAGAGGAAGACCCTCGTCATCCTCGACGAGATCCACCACGCCGGTGACTCCAAGTCGTGGGGCGAGGCCTGCCTCGAGGCGTTCGAGCCCGCCACCCGCCGGCTCGCGCTGACCGGTACGCCTTTCCGCTCCGACACCAACCCCATTCCCTTCGTCACGTACGAGGAAGGGAACGACGGGATCCGGCGCTCGTCCGCGGACTACACCTACGGGTACGGCTCCGCCCTCGGCGACGGCGTCGTCCGGCCCGTCATCTTCCTCTCCTACAGCGGCAACATGCGCTGGCGCACGAAGGCGGGGGACGAAATCGCGGCGCGGCTCGGCGAGCCGATGACCAAGGACGCCATCAGCCAGGCCTGGCGCACCGCCCTCGATCCGCGCGGCGAGTGGATGCCGAGCGTGCTGCGCGCCGCCGACCAGCGACTGACCGAGGTCAGGAAGGGCATCCCGGACGCGGGTGCCCTCGTCATCGCCTCCGACCAGGACTCTGCCCGCGCCTACGCCAAGCTGATCCGCGAGATCACCGGCACCAAGGCGACTCTCGTCCTCTCCGACGACACGGGCGCGTCCAACAGGATCGACGAGTTCAGCCACAGCGACGACCGGTGGATGGTCGCGGTGCGGATGGTGTCCGAGGGCGTCGACGTGCCGCGGCTGGCCGTCGGTGTGTACGCCACCACCATCTCCACGCCCCTCTTCTTCGCGCAGGCCGTCGGCCGTTTCGTACGGTCCCGGCGGCGCGGCGAGACCGCCTCCGTCTTCCTCCCGACCGTCCCCGACCTCCTCACCTTCGCCAACGAGATGGAGGTCGAGCGCGACCACGCCCTCGACAAGCCCAAGAAGGAGGGCGAGGAGGACCCGTACGCCGAGTCCGAGAAGGAGATGGACGAGGCGAACCGGGAGCAGGACGAGGACACCGGGGAGCAGGAGCAGTTCTCCTTCGAGGCCCTGGAGTCCGAGGCCGTCTTCGACCGGGTCCTCTACGACGGCGCCGAGTTCGGGATGCAGGCCCACCCGGGCAGCGAGGAGGAGCAGGACTACCTCGGTATTCCGGGTCTCCTCGAACCCGACCAGGTCCAGCTGCTGCTCCAGAAGCGGCAGGCCCGGCAGATCGCGCACAGCCGCAAGAAGCCCGACGAGGAAGCGGATCTTCTCGAACTTCCCGCCGAGCGACGCCCGGTGGTCTCCCACAAGGAGATGCTGGAGCTCAGGAAACAGCTCAACACCATGGTCGGCGCGTACGTCCACCAGAGCGGCAAGCCGCACGGCGTGATCCACACCGAGCTGCGGCGCGTGTGCGGTGGCCCGCCGAGCGCGGAGGCCACGGCAGGGCAGCTGCGGCAGCGGATCGCCAAGGTGCAGGAGTGGGCCACCCGGATGCGGTGACGCGCGGCGCCCTGCCCCTGTAAGGGGCGTGTCTCATGGCTCACAGGCGCGCGTCACGGCATGTGCGCTGTGTGTAGAGGTGGTGCACGCCGAGTGCTGCGCTCCGTGCATACCAGGGCAAAGCGAGAGGGTCCGTACCAGCCGCTGCCCGGATTCTGGACGGAGCCTTCCGCTGAGCGAACCGGCTCGCTACTGTCCCGCTACGCACACGCCCCGTGGCAGCGCCGCCGCGGAGCGCAGCCGTGAAGCGACTGAGCCCGGGAGGAACTCGGGCCGCCAGCCGATCGGCGGCCTCTGAAGCGCGTCGCCGACGGGACTCGGTGACGCATCCGCCGAGAGGGGGCCGTCGACCTCACCACTAAGGAGTGGGCGTCGTGACCGCGGAGACCTCTCAGACGCTCGACCGGGGACTGCGCGTCCTCAAGCTGCTCGCCGACACGGATCACGGGCTGACCGTCACTGAGCTCTCGAACAAACTGGGAGTCAACCGGACCGTTGTGTACCGGTTGCTCGCCACGTTGGAGCAGCACGCACTCGTACGCCGTGATCTGGGCGGCCGCGCCCGAGTCGGCCTGGGGGTGCTGCGGCTGGGCCGCCAGGTGCATCCGCTGGTACGGGAGGCCGCGCTGCCCGCGTTGCGCGCGCTGGCCGAGGACATCGGGGCCACCGCCCACCTCACCCTCGTCGACGGGACCGAGGCCCTCGCCGTCGCCGTCGTCGAGCCGACCTGGACCGACTATCACGTGGCCTATCGCGCCGGGTTCCGTCACTCGCTGGACAAGGGTGCCGCGGGCCGCGCGATCCTCGCCGCCCGGCAGACGCCGGTGGCCGGGCCCGGATACACCCTCACGCACGGGGAGTTGGAGGCGGGCGCGAGTGGTGCCGCGGCTCCTCTCATCGGCGTGACCGGGGTCGAGGGCAGTGTCGGCGTGGTCATGCTCGCTGATGCCGTGCCGGAGCGGGTGGGGCCGCGAGTGATGGACGCGGCGCGAGAGGTCGCGGACGCGTTGCGCTGACCCACGGCTGTCGACCGACCCCACAGCCCCGTATGCCGCGTACGCACGTGTGTTTCCGGCAAGCCCCCGGCTTTGGCCGACCCGCCAAACCGCCCACGGCATCTCTGGCCGATGCTCCCACCGTTCGCCGCCCCGCCCTCCGCATCATCGGGGCACTGAAGGCGGAACGGTGGAGGGAGTGGCTCGGTGGAGACGGTACGTACGCGGCCGGAGGGCGGCCAACGGGGCGGGTGGACAGCCCGGCTGACGCGGCGTCAGGGGGTCGGGTCGCTGGTCGCCGAGGCCGCCGGGAGTCCGCTCAGGCGGACCATGGGCGTCGGGCAGCTGACGCTGCTCAGCGTGGGGGCCACGCTCGGCACCGGCATCTTCGTGGTGCTCGGAGAGGCCGTACCCGAGGCCGGGCCCGCGATCGTCGTGTCGTTCGTGCTGGCCGGGGTGACCGCGCTGTTCTCCGCGCTGTCGTACGCCGAGCTGGCCGGCATGATCCCGGGCTCCGGTTCCTCGTACAGCTACACCTACGCCACCCTCGGTGAGCTCGTCGCCTGGGTCTGCGGCTGGTGTCTGATCCTGGAGTACGGGGTGTCCGTGGCCGCCGTCGCGGTCGGCTGGGGGCAGTACGTCAACGAGTTGCTGGAGCTGACCGTCGGCGTCACCCTGCCCGACACGCTCAGCGCGCCGCCCGGCGACGGCGGTGTGCTCAACATCCCCGCCGCCGCCATCGTCGTCCTCTCCATGGTCGTACTGCTGCGGGGAGCGAAGGAGAGCGCCGTCGCGAACACCATCATGGTCGGCGTGAAGATCGCCGCTCTCGTGATGTTCTGCGCGGTCGCCTTCACCGCCTTCCGTGCCGGGAACTTCACGCCCCTCTTCCCGCTCGGCACCGCCGGTATGAGCGCGGGCGCCGCTTCGCTGTTCTTCTCCTACATCGGCTTCGACGCCGCCTCCACCGCCGGTGAAGAGGCCAAGAACCCGCAGCGTGATCTGCCGCGCGCCATCATCCTTTCCCTCGTCCTCGTCACCGCCCTGTACGTCCTTGTCGCGGTCGCCGCGCTCGGCGCGATGCCGTGGCAGAAGTTCGAGGGCACGGAGGCCACGCTGAGCGAGGTGCTCGTGCAGTCGGTGGGCGGCGGCAGCCTGTGGCCGATCCTCCTTTCCATCGGTGCGGTCGTCGCCACCACGAGCGTCGTGCTCACCGTGCAGTACGGACAGATCCGCATCCTCTTCGCGATGTCCCGCGACGGGCTCGTACCGCCGCTGTTCGCCAAGGTGCACCCCACCACCGGGGTGCCGCGTGCCAACACCGTGATCGTCTCCGCGTTCATCGCCGTACTCGCGGCGCTCGTCCCGCTGGGCGCGCTCGCCGACGCCACCAGCATCGGCACGCTCTTCGCCTTCATGCTGGTCAACCTGGCGGTCATCCTGCTGCGCCGCCGCAGCCCCGAGGCGCCCCGGTCCTTCCGGGTGCCCTTCTCGCCGGTGACGCCGATCCTGGGCGTGGGTTTCTGCGTGTACATGCTGTTCAGCCTGGGGACGGACACGTGGGTCGCGTTCGGTGGGTGGATGGCCGTCGGTCTGGTCATCTACTGGCTCTACGGGATCAAGCACTCGAAGCTCGCGTCCAAGGGGGCGGCGTGACCGCTCCTCTCGACCTCACCGCAACGTCGTCCCCGACGAGTGTGTGATCACCGTCAACTCCAGGTTCGCGCCGAGTCGTTCGGCGGAGGAGGCGGAGAAGTACGTACGGGATCTCTTTCCCGAGGACGAGTACGAGGTCGACGTCACCGAGGTCGTCGCGGGCGTGCGAGGAGCGGTTGACGGAGTGGCTCACGCGGGGAGGCGGCTGAGCCACTCCATCAGGAACTTGGTGAAGACGTACGGCTGTTCCATGTTGGCGTAGTGGGCGGCGCCCTCGACGGTTTCCGTGCGGCCGTCGGCGACGGCGTCGACGAGGCGGTCGGCCATCGCGATCAGGTCGGCCGCGTCGAGGGCGCCGTTGATGGCCAGGACGGGGACCGCGATGGTCTTGGCGCGCGCCGAGGTGTCGGTCACCGGGACGGACCAGTCGGGTTCGTCGGGCGTGTGCTTGGAAATAGTCCCCCGCGCCATTTCCCGCACCCGCCCTACGACCTCCGGGTCCACCTCGTCGAGCGTGCGATACGGGCCGGCCACGGCCGAGGCGAAGATGTCGACCCAGCCGTCGATGTCGCCGGCGGCCAGGGCGCCGCCCGAGCGGTTCTTGATGTCCAGGGTCCAGGGGTCGGTGTCCTCGGGGTCGGTGATCCCGGCGCCGCTGACGACGAGTGCGCGGACGAGGTCCGGGTGCTCCAGCGTGGTGTCGACCGCGGTGGCCCCGCCCATCGACATCCCGACGAGGACCGCGGGGCCCGTGTCCAGGTGGCGCAGGAGGGCGGCGAGGTCGTCGGTGGGACGGAAGGGCTTCGTCGCGTTGGCCGACCGGCCGTGGCCGCGGGCGTCGGGCGCGATCACCCGGTGGCCGACCGCGAGGAGCGGCACCAGGGCGTCCCACATGCGGTGGTCGGTGAAGCCGCCGTGCAGCAGCACCAGCGGGGGGCCCGTGCCGACCTCGCGGTAGGCGAGCGGGCCGTCGGCGGACTCGAACATGAACACCTGAGCGGCATCAGTCATGACAACCAAGGTGTCATGTTGGCGGGGACTTGGCAACCAAGGTGTCATCCTGTTTCCGTGACCGACGACAGCAGGCCCGACGACAGCAGGCCCGACGACAGCAAGCCCGACGAGAACAAACCACTCGAGCCCGATGACCTCGCCCCCCGCCTGTACGAGGTGTTCGCCGTGCTGGGGCCTCTGTACCGGCGCGTGACCCGCAAGGTGGAGCTGAACGAGCCGATCGAAGGCCTGTCCATCGGCGTGCGCGCCGTCCTGGACCTCCTGCGTGCGCAGGGGCCCCTGACGGTCCCCCAGATGGGGCGTGCGCAGGCGCTCAGCCGTCAGTTCGTGCAGCGGATGGTCAACGAGGCGGCGGCCCACGGGCTGGTCGAGGCCATTGCCAACCCCGCGCACCAGCGGTCCTCGCTGATCCGGCTGACCGACGACGGCCGTTCGGCCATCGACGCGGTGATCACCCGCGAGAGCGCGCTGCTGAAGCGGGTGCGCGGCGACCTGACCGACGCGGATGTGCAGACATGTGTACGGGTGCTGACGCGCATGCTGGAGGTCTTCGAGGATGTGGACGTGAACTGACCCGTCCCGGCGGCCCGTTGGAGGGTGAAGGCGGCTCAGTGACGGGTGTCGAGCTCGCCCAGTGTCCTCAACTGCAGCCACAGAACCAGTCGTTCGTCGGGATCGTCGAGGTCGATCCCGAGCTGCTGCTGGGCCTGCTTGAGGCGGTAGCGGCAGGTGTTGGGGTGCACGGCGAGCAGCCGCGCCGCGCCCGCCATGTCGCAGCCCGCGTCCAGCCAGGCGATGAAGGTGCGGGCGTAGTCGGTGCCGTGCTCGGTGTCGTACGCCAGCACCCTCCGCCACGACCCGGCACTCAACTCCCGCCGCTCGCCGAGTACTTCGGTGAGCCGGAGCAGGGTGACCCGCGGGCGCGCCTCGTCCACCGACGCCACCGGCAGCTCGGGTCCCACGACACGCAGCACGAGGTCCGCGTCGGCGCGGGAGGCCGGCACCTCCGCGAGCCCCGCCACGACATCCCCGAGGCCCGCACGCACGGGCACCCGCAGCGCCTGCCCGGCCCGCCGCACGATGTCCTCGGCGAGCCCCTTGTGGCTGTGTCTATTTGTTCGCCTCCGGGGCTGCAGCTCATGCGCCCCGCCGTGCTCGCCGGGCGCCGGCAGCAGCGCGTACACGACTCCGTCGACCAACACGCACGCGTGCCGCCCGTACCGGGTCTCGCACTGCAGTCGTACGAGGTCCAGGAGCCGTAGCGCGGTCTGCTCGCCGTCCGGGGCGGGCGCCGTGGAGTCGAGGACGAACGCGGCCACCCGTACGGTGTCCAGGCCCAGGCGGTGGGCGGCGCCCGCCGGGTCCGCGGTGCCGTCGAGCAGGCGGCGCAGCAGGTCCCCG
Source organism: Streptomyces sp. SD15 (assembly GCF_054462255.1). Classification (NCBI taxonomy): domain Bacteria; kingdom Bacillati; phylum Actinomycetota; class Actinomycetes; order Kitasatosporales; family Streptomycetaceae; genus Streptomyces; species Streptomyces sp. SD15. Next base: position 124,466 of record NZ_JBTLMO010000013.1, read on the forward strand.
TCCTGGTGCCGGGCCAGTTCCTGGGCGGCCCGCGCGCGCAGCAGGAGCAGCGCCGCCGTGGACGCCCCCTGCGCGAGCGCCTCCTCGGCGTCCGGCGCGAGGTCGCCGTCGTCGACGACCCACAGCGACCCGAGGGTCTCGCCGCCGGCGCGGACGGCGACGGCGAGGCGCGGCAGGTTGTCGCTCCCGGCCAGTGCGGGCAGCCGGACCACTCCCCGCGCCGCGAACAGTGTCCGGTACTGCTCCGAGTTCTCCGGGCTCCCTGGCACCTGGAGGCCGAGGATGCCCTGGCGGCGGTCCTCGTCCACCGCCTGGCCCGGGACCGTCGAGTACGCGAGGATCCGCTGCCGCGGGTCCTCGACGGCGGTGGCGCCGCCGACGGCCGCGGCGACGGCGTCGGCCAGGGCGAACAGGTCGCCGAGGGCGGCCGTCCCGGGGATCCCTCCTGGCCGAGTGAGGCCGGGCCCCTGGGGGAGCGCGCCGATCGCCGAGGCGAACAGCAGGTGCACCTGGTGCCAGGCGGCGTCCTCGTCCACGGAGAGCAGGGCCACGCCCGCCGACTCCGCCTCCGCGAGCGGGCCGTCCGGGCCGCGTACGACGAGCCCGCTCATCCCGGCCTGAGCCGCCGCCCGTGCCAGCGGCCCGGCCGCGGACGCGCGCACCCCGACCGCCAGCAGCAGCGCCCCGGGGGCACGCGGGAGCGGCGCGTGGGCGTCGTACAGCAGCGCCTCGGTGACGGGCACGGTGAGCCCGCGAGGCGTGGTGTGCAGCCGTACGGAGGGGCCGCCGATGACGTCCAGCAGGTCGCCGAGGGTGCAGGTGTCCATGCGGGCCCCTTCCAGATGGGTTGGCCGATCTCATCACGAACGTACGTGGGTGTTGTCCTGCCGCACAACGTGAGCGCGGCCGCGAGCTCCGAGACTCGACTCATGACAGGAGCCACGGGAGCACGTGATCTCGCTGCGGCCGCCGCCCGCGCGGCCGGAGTCACCCTCCGTACCGTCCACGACGTCACCGGTATCGCCGCCGTGACCGACTTCTTCAGCGACGTCTGGCAGACCCCCCGCAGCACCCCGCCCTACCCGGCCGAGGTGCTGCACAGCCTTGTCCACGCGGGTGGCGCGGTGCACGCGGCCTATGACGGAACCCGTCTCGCCGGAGCCTCCGTCGCCGTCTTCGGGCCGCCCGCCCACGCCGACGTGTACTCCTTCGTGGCCGCTGCCGCCGCCACCGGCCGCGGGGTCGGGTACGCCGTGAAGCAGGCCCAGCGCGTCTGGGCCCTGGAGCGCGGCGCCCGCACCATGCGCTGGACCTTCGACCCCCTGGTCGCCCGCAACGCCCGCTTCAACCTGGTCAAACTGGGCGCCACCGGCACGGAGTACCTCGTCGACTTCTACGGGCCGATGGCCGACGGCGTGAACGACGGCGACGAGAGCGACCGGCTGACCGTGACCTGGGATCTCGTCCACCCTCGTACGCCGCAGCACCCGGGCGGCCGCGAAGGTGCCCCCGCCACTCACGTCGCCCCGGACGGCGCGCCCCTCGCGCGCCGCGACCTCGCCGGCCGGTACGTGTGGTGCCGTGTCCCCGACGACATCGTCAAGCTGCGCGCCGCCGAGCCGTCGCTGGCGCTGCGCTGGCGCCACGCCGTCCGCGAGGTCTTCACGGAGGCCTTCGCCGAGGGGTACGTCGCCACGGGGATGTCCCGCGACGGCTGGTACACCCTCACCCGCCCCTCCACGGAAGGCGCCGCATGAAGCTCGAACGCGTCGAAGTCGTCCACATCGCCCTCCCCCTCGTCACCCCCTTCCGCACCTCCTTCGGCACGATGACGACGAAGGACACCTTCCTGCTGCACGTCGTCACGGACGCGGCCGAGGGCTGGTCGGAGTTCGCCGCCGACCCCGAGCCGCTGTACTGCTCGGAGTTCGTGGCCGGCGCCGAGATCGTGCTCCGCGACTTCCTGCTGCCGCGCGTGGCCGCCCTGCCCGACCTCACGGCCGCCGCGCTCGCGCCCGCGATGGCGAAGATCAAGGGCCACGAGCTGGCCAAGGCGGCCCTGGAGACGGCGGTCCTCGACGCCGAGCTGCGCGCGTACGGCATGCCGCTCGCGACCTACCTCGGGGCCGTCCACGACCGGGTACCCGCAGGCGTGTCCGTCGGCATCAAGGACTCCCTCGGGGCGCTCCTCGACGACGTCGAGCGCTATCTCGACGAGGGGTACGTCCGCATCAAGCTGAAGATCGAACCCGGCTGGGACCTGGCTCCTGTACGAGCCGTGCGTGACCGCTTCGGGGACGCGCTGCCGCTCCAGGTCGACGCCAACACGGCGTACTCGCTCGCGGACGCCGAGCGGCTGCGGGGGCTCGACGAGTTCGGGCTGCTGCTCATCGAGGAACCGCTGGAGGAGAACAACCTGCACGCCCACGCCCGGCTCCAGCAGCGCCTCGCCACCCCCGTCTGCCTCGACGAGTCGCTGCACAGTGCCCGCGACACCGCGTCCGCGATCGCCATGGACGCGTGCCGGGTGGTCAATGTGAAGCCCGCCCGCGTCGGCGGTTACCTGGAGGCCCGCCGCGTCCACGACGTCGCCCACGCGCACGGGGTGCCGGTGTGGTGCGGCGGCATGCTGGAGACGGGCATCGGCCGCGCGCCCAACCTCGCGCTCGCCGCGCTCCCCGGCTTCACCCTCCCCGGTGACACCTCCGCGTCCAGCCGCTACTTCGCCGAGGACATCACCGAGCCGTTCGTCCTGGTGGACGGGCATCTGCCGGTTCCGCGCACCCCGGGCATCGGCATCGAACCGCTGCCGGAGGCGCTGCGGCGCTTCACGACCGCGCGGCGGGACCTGTACGGGGGCCTTACCCAGCGGTCAAGTTAGATTGATCCCGTGCTCTCTCGCCTCACGCGCCCCCAGGCCGTCGCCGTCTGCGCCCTGCCCGTCGTGGCCCTGCTCGCCACGGCGGCGTTCGCGCCGCTGCCCTTCTCCCTGACGCAGCCCGGCATGACGGCGAACGTCCTCGGCGAGAACAAGGGCGAACCGGTGATCACGATCAGTGGGGCGCCCACCCGCAGGACCAGCGGGCAGCTGCGCATGACGACGATCGAGGCGACGGGGCCGGACGCGAGCGTCGGCCTCGGCGACGTCGTCGACAGCTGGTTCCGTACGGACCGGGCGGTGATGCCCCGCGACTCGGTCTACCCGAGCGGGGACACCGTCAAGGAGATCGAGCAGCACAACGCCGCCGAGATGCGGGAGTCCCAGGACACGGCCACCGAGGCGGCCCTGTCCTACCTCGGTGAGAAGAACGACGTGAAGGTCACGCTCAGGCTGGCCGACGTCGGCGGGCCCAGCGCCGGGCTGCTTTTCACCCTCGGCATCATCAACAAGCTGGACGGCGACGGCAGCGGCGGCGACCTCACGGGCGGCCGCAACATCGCGGGTACGGGGACGATAGACGCCGACGGCACGGTGGGCGCGGTCGGTGGCGTCGCCCTGAAGACGCAGGCCGCCCGGCGCGACGGTGCCACCGTGTTCCTGGTCCCGAAGGCGGAGTGCGCGGACGCCAGGACGGAGCTGCCGAAGGGGCTGCGGCTGATTCCGGTGACCACGCTGAAGGGCACGGTCGATGCCCTGGTCGCCCTGGAGAAGGGCACAGGCTCGGTACCGAGCTGTTAGGGCCTGTCCGGCGGATCATGCCGGAGACGCGGGCGTGCTGCGCGGGGCGAGTGGTCACCCTCCCTTGACGAACCCCTCCTGCTTCAGCCAGTCCAGCGCCACCTGGTGCGGGTCCTCCCCGTCCACGTCCACCTTGGCGTTCAGTTCCTGCGCCACCGTGTTGTTGAGCTTCTTGGTGATCGGGTCGAGGACCTCGGCGATCGCCGGGTACTTCTCCAGGGCCTTGGAGTTGATCGCGGGTGCCGCGTTGTAGTTGGGGAAGAACTTCTTGTCGTCCGCCATCACCACCAGGTTCATCGACTTGATGCGCCCGTCGGTGGTGAACACCTCGCCGTACGTACAACTCCCCTTCGCCACCTGGGTGTAGATGATCCCGGTGTCCATCTGCGTGATGTTCTTGGCGGGCAGATGCATCCCGTACGCCTTCTGCATGCCCGGCAGACCGTCGGCCCGGTTGGCGAACTCGCTCTCCACGCACACCGTGACCGCGCCCGGGTCCGACTTGGACAGCGCGGCCACCCCCGAGAGCGTCGTCGTGCGGTACTTCTTGAAGTTGGCCTGGTTCATGGCGAGCGCGTAGGTGTTGTTGAGCGTGGCCGGCGGCAGCCAGGTGATCCCGTTCTTCAGATCCGCGTCGTGCACCGCCTGCCACTGCCGCTGCGGGTCGGGGATGGGCTTGCTGTTGCCGAGGTACGTGATCCAGGCGGTGCCCGTGTACTCGTACATGCCGTCCACGTCACCGCTCTTGAGCGCCTCGCGGGCGCCGATCGACCCCTGGATCCCGGTGCGGTCGAGCACGTTCGCGCCGGCCGCCTCGAAGGCGATGCCCATCATCGCGCCGAGGATCAGCTGCTCGGTGAACTCCTTCGAGGCGACCGTCAGGTCGGCGCCCTTGAGCGGCAGCCCCTGCCCGATCGAGCCGGGCTCGACGTCGTCGACCATGGGGGAGCCGCTGGTCAGCCCGCAGCCGGCGGCCAGCACCAGCGCCCCGGCCAGGACCAGGCACGTACGCCTGCGCCTCATGAGTCCGCCTCCAGCCCGCGTGGCCTGAGCAGCAGTTCGGCAAGTGACGCGAGCCAGTCCACGAGCAGCGCCAGCGCGACTGTGAGGATCGAGCCGAGGACGAGGACGGGCATGCGCTGGGTGGTGATGCCGGTGGTGATGAGAACGCCGAGACCGCCGCCTCCGCCGAAGGTGGCGAGGGTCGCGGTGCCCACGTTCAGGACCAGCGCCGTACGTACCCCCGCGAGGATCAGCGGGACGGCCAGCGGGAGTTCGATCCGCTGCAGCACCCCCAGGGGCGACATGCCGATGCCGCGCGCGGCCTCCAGGAGGGTCGGGTCGTTCGCCTTCAGCCCGGCGATCGTGTTGGAGAGGACCGGCAGGATGGCGTAGATGATGATGCCGATCAGGGCCGACCTCTCGCCGGTGCCGAGCCAGATGACCAGGAGCGCCAACAGGCCGATCGCCGGGGTGGCCTGACCCATGTTGGCGACGGTCATCGCGAACGGCGTCGCCTTCCGGAACGCCTTGCGGGTGAGCAGGATGCCCAGGGGGATCGCGATGATCAGCACGAAGAAGGTGGAGATCGCGGTCAGCTGGATGTGCTGCCACAGGGCCTTCGACACCTGCCCGTTCGACAGCGCGTTCTCGGAGATCGCGTCGAGCTGCGCCTGCTGGAACCAGATCCAGGTGGCGAGCAGCACGGCCACGATGAGGGCGGGCAGGAAGGTCAGCTTCTGCCAGGTGATGCGCGGCTTGAGCGTGACGGCCTGTGGCGGCGGGGCCTCCTGCTCGACCTCGCCCTCGTCCCGGAAGGCGAGCCCCTTGACCTCGTGCTCGCCCTCGGGCCGCTGCTCCTGCGGGGGAGTGCTCACGCCTTCGCCTCCCCCTCGCCCACGCCCTCCTGCTCGAAGTGGGTCAGCTGGGCGCGCGCCTCCTCCAGCTCGTGCTGGTGCTCCATCGCCTCCAGCCGGTCGGCCTCCAGCATCTCCTGCACCGAGTTCATCAGCGTCTCCATGTCGACGACGCCGATGTACTCGCCCCGCCGCCCGGTGACGGCGACCCGGCCCGTGTTGTCGATGAGCACGGCCTCCAGGGCGTCCCGCAGCGTGGCGTCCCGGGTCACCGTGTCGTGCACCAGCGTGCCCGCCCGCGCCAGCGAGCCCTTGGCCCGCATCAGATCGCCGCGCCGCAGCCACTTGTAGGGGCGGCGCCGCTTGTCCAGCAGCAGGATCTCGTTCGTACCGCTGCTCCTGAGCTTGTTGAAGATCTCCTGGAGCGGGTCGTCCACGGTCACGGTCGGGTAGTCGGTGACCTCCACATCCCGTACGCGGGTGAGGTTGAGCCGCTTCAGGGCCGCCCCCGCGCCCACGAACCCCGACACGAAGTCGTCGGCCGGGTTGGTGAGGATCGCCTCCGGGGTGTCGAACTGCGCGATGTGCGAGCGCTCGCGAAGGACCGCGATCCGGTCACCGAGCTTGATCGCCTCGTCGAAGTCATGGGTGACGAAGACGATCGTCTTGTGCAGCTCGTGCTGGAGCCGGATCAGCTCGTCCTGGAGGTGGTCGCGGGTGATCGGGTCCACGGCTCCGAAGGGCTCGTCCATCAGCAGGACGGGCGGGTCGGCCGCGAGCGCCCGCGCCACGCCCACGCGCTGCTGCTGGCCGCCGGAGAGCTGGCGCGGATAGCGGCCCTGGAACTCGCCCGGGTCGAGGCCGACCAGGTCCAGCATCTCCGCGACGCGCGCCTTGATCCGCCCCTTCGGCCAGCCGACCATCTTCGGTACGAGGGCGATGTTCTGGGCGACCGTCATGTGCGGGAAGAGTCCGGACGCCTGGATCGCGTACCCGATCTTGCGACGCAGCTTCACCGGGTCCATGTCGGTGACGTCCTCCCCGCCGATGCGGATGCGCCCGCCCGTCGGTTCGATGAGCCGGTTGATCATCTTCAGGGTGGTGGACTTGCCGCATCCCGAGGGGCCCACGAAGACGACCAGCTCGCCCGCCTTGATCTCCATGTTGACGCTGTCCACGGCGGGGTCGCGGCTGCCGGGGTAGCGCTTGGTGAGGTGCTCGAGCTCGATGGTGGCGCCGGAGGTCTGCGCCTCGGTGTCCGTGGGCGTCTCAGGCACGGATCCCCCTGGGGATGGTCAACCGTCCGATGAGGACGTAGGCGGCGTCGAACAGCAGTGCCAGGATGATGATCCCGAGCGTGCCCGCGAGCACCTGGTTGAGCGCGTTCTTGCTGCCCAGGGAGGCGAGGCCGCGGAAGATCTCGTTGCCGAGGCCGGGCCCGGACGCGTACGCCGCGATCGCCGCGATGCCCATCAGCATCTGCGTGGAGATCCGGATCCCGGTGAGGATCGGCGGCCAGGCGAGCGGCAGCTCGACCCGCGCCAGCCGGGCCAGGCGCGACATGCCGATGCCCGTCGCCGCGTCCACCAGTGTGGGGTCGACGCCGCGCAGGCCCACGATCGCGTTGCGCACGATCGGCAGCAGGCCGTACAGCGTCAGCGCGATCACCGTCGGCGGGACACCCAGGCCCACGATCGGGATCAGCAGACCGATCATGGCGAGCGAGGGCATGGTCAGAATCGCGGAGGTGGTGGTCGTGGCGAGGTTGCCCGCCAAGTCGTTGCGATAGGTGACGACGCCGATCACCACACCGATCACGGTCGCGACGACCATGCACTGGAAGACCGCGCTGGCGTGTTGGTACGCGTCCGTGAACAGCTGCTGATGGTGGCTGCTCACGTACTCCCAGAAGTTCACGCCACCTCACCCCGTCATCGGTCAGTGCTCGGTTGCCGCCTGCTCCACCAGCGGGATGATCCGCAGCGGAACGGGGTTCTCCATGACGATCGCCGTGGAGGCCCGGACAATGCCATCAAAACCGACGACCCGGTCGATCACACGTTGAAGATCGGCGTTCGAGCGGGCCACCAGCCGGCACAGCATGTCGCCGCCGCCGGTGGTGGTGTGCAGCTCCAGCACCTCCGGAACGGTCGCCAAGTGCGCCCGTACGTCCGGACCTTGGCCCTGTCTGATCTGCAGGGTCGCGAAGGCCGTGACGGGGTATCCGAGCGCGGCGGGATCCACCTGCGGGCCGAATCCCCGGATGACTCCATTTGACTGAAGCCGGTCCAGGCGGGCCTGCACGGTGCCGCGCGCGACGCCGAGCCGCCGGGACATCTCCAGGACGCCGATGCGCGGCTCCCGTGCCAGCAGCACGATGATCTGTCCGTCCAGATGGTCGATCGCCACGACAGCCTCTCCCCTTTTTTTGGCTCGTTCGCCTGCGGGGCGCGCCCCTCCGGCTCCCTCGCGGCTGGTCATCCTGTACAGAAAGTCCGCCCATCCCTACCCGTCACTGCACAGATTGACCAGTGAATCCGCAAACTATTGCGCAGCTTGCAGACCGGGGCGACGCTTCCCCCATGACGCAGACCACACACCGCACTCCCGACACCGCCCGGCAGGCAGACCCCTTCCCGGTCAAGGGAATGGACGCGGTCGTCTTTGCCGTCGGCAACGCCAAACAGGCCGCGCACTACTACTCCACCGCCTTCGGCATGCGGCTGGTCGCCTACTCCGGACCGGAGACCGGCAGCCGCGAGACCGCCTCGTACGTCCTCACGAACGGCTCGGCGCGCTTCGTCCTCACCTCCGTCATCAAGCCCGCCACCACCTGGGGCCACTTCCTCGCCGAGCACGTGGCCGCGCACGGCGACGGCGTCGTCGACCTCGCCATCGAGGTCCCGGACGCCCGCGCCGCGTACGCGTACGCCGTCGAGCACGGCGCCCGCCCGCTCGCCGAGCCGTACGAGCTGAAGGACGAGCACGGCACGGTCGTCCTGGCCACGATCGCCACGTACGGCGAGACCCGGCACACGCTCGTCGAGCGGACCGGGTACGACGGCCCGTACCTCCCCGGCTACACGGCCGCCGACCCGATCGTCGAGCCGCCCGCCCACCGCACCTTCCAGGCCATCGACCACTGCGTCGGCAACGTCGAACTCGGCCGGATGAACGAATGGGTCGGCTTCTACAACAAGGTCATGGGCTTCACGAACATGAAGGAGTTCGTGGGCGACGACATCGCCACCGAGTACAGCGCGCTGATGTCGAAGGTCGTCGCCGACGGCACGCTCAAGGTCAAGTTCCCGATCAACGAGCCCGCCATCGCCAAGAAGAAGTCCCAGATCGACGAGTACCTCGAGTTCTACGGCGGCGCGGGCGTCCAGCACATCGCGCTGAACACCAACGACATCGAGCGGACGGTACGGACCATGCGTGCGGCCGGGGTCCAGTTCCTCGACACCCCCGACTCGTACTACGACACCCTCGGCGAATGGGTCGGCGACACCCGCGTCCCCGTCGACACCCTGCGCGAGCTCAAGATCCTCGCCGACCGCGACGAGGACGGCTACCTGCTCCAGATCTTCACCAAGCCGGTCCAGGACCGCCCGACCGTCTTCTTCGAGATCATCGAACGGCACGGCTCCATGGGCTTCGGCAAGGGCAACTTCAAGGCACTGTTCGAGGCGATCGAACGGGAGCAGGAGAAGCGCGGCAACCTGTAGAACCCCGGCTACCGGCACCGGCTACCGGCACCGGCTATCGGCCCGGCTACGCGGTCTATGGCAGGGGCTCGGCGGCCGGTTCGCCCAGGGCGTCCAGGGCTTGTCTGGCCATGGGGGCGAAGGCGGGGGAGAAGTACGGGTTGATGCGGAGGGACTCCTCGAGGTGACGGCGGGCCGACCCGGCGAGGCCCAGGTCACGTTCGATCAGGCCCCGGTGGAACATGTACAGCGCACTGCGCACGCCGCCTCCGTGCATATTGTCCGTCGCCCGCGTCGCGAACGTCAGGGCCTCCTCGTCGAAGCCCGCCCGGTGCAGCGCCCACCCCAGCGCGTCCACGACCGCGATACCGGGCTGCCGCTTCCACTCGGCGCGCAGTCGGCGCACGGCGGTCGCCGGATCACCGTGGTCGGCCTCGAACAGCCCGAGGAGCAGCTCGTTGTTGACGCCGTTCGCGGCATCCGTCCGCACCCGCTCCCGCAGCAGGTCGTACTGCACCCGCGCCGCGTCGGCGAGCCCCAGCGTCTCGTACAACTCGCCCAGCTCCAGCGCGTACCGCGGCTCGGGCCGCTTGGCGAGCGCCGCCTGGTAGGCACGCTGCGCCTCCGGCGTGCGCCCGAGCGCCGCCAGCGCACGCCCCTGCCCGGCGAGCGCGCCGTGCCTGTCGGGGTCGGTGCGCAGCGCGGTCCGGTAGAAGCGCAGCGACTCCTCCCGGTCCCCGCGCTCCCAGGCCAGCCGGCCGGACTCCTCCAGCCAGGCCGCCCGCTCGGCCGGGGTCCCCGAGCCCGCCGCCGCGTCCGCCAGCGCGGCCACCGCGTCCTCCCGCCAGCCACGCTCCCAGTACACCTGCGAGGCCTGGACCAGCACCGGCGGTCCCGAGTGCAGCCCCTGGAGCTTCTCCAGCGCCGTGCGGGCGGCCTTGTAGTCGCCGAGGCCGGTGTAGGAGTCGATCAGCAGCGGATACGTCGTCCACCGCTTCGGCGCCAGCTTCAGCGCCGCCTCGCCCCACTTCCGGCCCGCCCGGAAGTCATGGCGCGCGTTGGCGAGCGCGGCCAGTCCGTCCAGCGCCGCCACATTCTGCGTCGGCCCGGCCGCCAGCGACGTACGCAGCGCCTGCTCGGCCTTCGGGAAGTACGCGGGCGTCGCGGTCCGCCGCCCCTGCTCCACATACGCCGCACCGAGCACCGCCCACGACTGCCCGTCGCGCGGCCGGGCCCGCAGATGGGCCTCGCGGTCGCCGATGAGCGCCGCCAGATCGGGCAGCGCGGCGGGCACCCCGGCCCCGGCAGCCGCCCGCGCCCGCGCCGCCACCGGCGCCGCCGCCGCCTTCGCCCGCGCCGCCAGCGGCCCCGGCGAGGGCGGCGGCGCGGAGTCCGGGGCCCAGGGCAGCAGCACCAGCACCCCGCCGAGGACGACACACCCGGCGACCACACCGATCAGGGCGCGCTTCACGAAGGGGGAGCGGCGCCGCCCCCCGGAGGGTCCCTCGGGCTGCAGTCCGGTGAGAACCGGCTGTCGCTCTTCGATCTGCATGCCGTTCACTGTGCTCCAGTACGAAGACCACATCCCGGCACACAAAGGGTGCCGCAGACGGGGTTCACACCGATGGCCCCGGGTGCGACGCTGTGATCATGAGCCGTATCGAAGCCCCGCGCGACGACGTCACCGGCAACCTCGTCGACCGTCTCCTCGCCGGCCTGCCGACCGAGGCGGTCCTCACCGACCCGGACGTCACGGTCTCGTACGCCAACGACATGGCGAGCTTCTGCGAGGCCGGCACGCCCGCCGTCGTCGTCCTGCCACGCACCGTCGAACAGGTTCAGCACATCATGCGCACCGCGACCGAGCTGCGCGTCCCCGTCGTCCCGCAGGGTGCCCGCACCGGCCTGTCCGGCGCCGCCAACGCCTCCGACGGCTGCATCGCGCTGTCCCTGGTGAAAATGGACCGGATCCTCGAGATCAGCCCGGTCGACCGGGTCGCCGTGGTCGAACCCGGCGTCATCAACGCCACGCTCTCCCGCGCCGTGGGTGAACTCGGCCTGTACTACCCGCCGGACCCCTCCAGCTGGGAGATGTGCACGATCGGCGGCAACATCGGCACGGCCTCCGGCGGGCTGTGCTGCGTGAAGTACGGGGTGACGGCCGAGTACGTCCTCGGCCTCGACGTCGTCCTGGCCGACGGCCGGCTCATGTCCACCGGCCGCCGTACGGCGAAGGGCGTCGCCGGGTACGACCTCACTCGTCTCTTCGTCGGCTCGGAGGGCTCGCTCGGCATCGTCGTACGGGCGACCCTGGCCCTCAAGCCGCAGCCGCCCCAGCAGCTCGTGCTGGCCGCGGAGTTCGGGTCGGCGCGGGCCGCCTGCGACGCCGTATGCAGGATCATGGAGGGCGGCCACGTCCCCTCCCTCCTCGAACTGATGGACCGTACGACGGTGAAGGCCGTCAACGACCTCGCCCACATGGGCCTCCCGGAGACCACCGAGGCCCTCCTCCTCGCCGCCTTCGACACCCACGACCCGGCGGCCGACCTCGCCGCGGTGGGCGCCCTGTGCGAGGCCGCGGGCGCGACGCAGGTGGTCCCGGCGGAGGACGCGGCGGAGTCCGAACTCCTCCTCCAGGCGCGGCGGTTGTCGCTCACCGCGCTCGAAGCCGTCAAGGGCACGACGATGATCGACGACGTGTGCGTGCCGCGCTCCCGGCTCGGCGACATGCTCGAAGGCATCGAGCGCGTCGCCGACAAGTACTCCCTGACCATCGGCGTCTGCGCGCACGCCGGCGACGGCAACACCCACCCCACCGTCTGCTTCGACGCCACCGACCCCGACGAGTCCCGGCGCGCCCGCGAGTCCTTCGACGAGATCATGGCCCTCGGCCTGGAACTCGGCGGCACCATCACCGGCGAGCACGGCGTCGGCGTCCTGAAGAAGGAGTGGCTGGCGCGCGAGATCGGCCCGGTGGGCGTGGAGATGCAGCGCGGGATCAAGACGACGTTCGATCCCCTGGGCCTGCTGAACCCGGGCAAGGTCTTCTGACACCCAGGGCCTGTCGTTTGGATCAGGTCGCGGGGAATCGACGATGCCTTGTCGGCGCAGATGCGCGTGCCAGACCCCGCGTCCGCGGCGTGATCCAAACGACAGGCCCCAGGCCTACTCCCCGTCCTTCGACTCGTCCGACGGCCACGGGCCGCGCAGCCACAGGTCGTCGGCCGGGGTCGGGGCGAGCAGCTCGGCGAGGCCGTCGTCGATGCCGAGCTGCTCCGCCTCAGAGCCCGGGGGGACCGCCCGCAGGGTGCGCTCCAGCCAGGCGGACACCTGTGCGACGGGCGCCTCGAGGAGGGCGTCGCCGTCCGGCGAGCTCAGCGCCATCAGCACGACGCTGCGGCCCGCGACCTTCGTCGGCCACACCCGCACATCGCCGTCACCGCACGGCCGGAACACCCCCTCGACGAGCAGTTCACGGCCGAAGGTCCAGTTGACGGGATGCTCGGAGTCGATGTGAAAGGCGATGTGGACGGCGTACGGCTCGTCGCTGTAGTAGCTGAGCCGCGCCGGCACGGGGATGCTGCGCTGGGACGACAGGACGAGTTTGAGCTCGAGTTCGCGTTCCACCACGGTGTGCATGTCGATGCGCTTCCTTTCGGGTACGGGGCGCTGAGGGGGCCCGTACGAGTGGAGAGCGCGTTCACGCGGAACCATTACGTGGGTTCGGAGAACTTTTTTCGGGCGGTGTCCTTCGGGTGGTGCCCACAGGTGGCGGAACGTTGCTCGAATGGGGTGGGTACGGCGGGAGCGGCCGTGACGCGCGCGCCGGTCTGATAGATGTGGACCCTCCAAGAAACCCCCGAGCAGATACGGGACGACGGACATGAGCGCCCCAACCCCGGCCCCCGGTGACGACAAGCCCCGCGAGGGGTACTACCCGGACCCTTCCATTCCTGGATATGTCCGGTACTGGAACGGTGCCGCCTGGGTACCGGGTACGAGCCGTCCGGCGCCGTCCGACGGCGTGCCGATCGCGCCGCCGCCCGGCACGCGACCGGCCACCGTGCCCGCCCCGGCGCCGATTCCGGCGGAGGAGACGGGGCCGCACTTCTTCGACGAGGATCCGCGACCCGCCGCCGAGCCGCGGCGGCTGCCCCCGGCCGAGGCGCAGCACGGCAGTCGGCCGGAGCCCGCGACGGCGTGGGGCGCCGACCGCTCCCAGCAGGCGGGCTTCGGCGGCGAGCAGGACCGCCGAGTGTCCTGGGGCAGGCCCCAGGGTTCCGACCCGCGCGTGCCGCGCGCGGCGGAGCCCGGTGACGCGGTCGTCCAGCCCGACGGCGATTCCTCCCGCACGGACGGTACGGCGACGATCCCGCCCGCGGGCTCGGGCAGTGGCTCCCAGCCTCCCGCGTCCGGCGGCCCGGCGGTGTTCCGCCGTCCGACCGCGGAGGCGGCAGGGGCGGAGGGTGCCGCGGCGGCCCGGGACGCGGGCGCGTCCGGGAACGGGTCGTCCGTGAGCGGTGCGCAGTTCGCCGGTACCGGTCACTCCACCGGCACCCCGGGGGCCCAGGACCCCGCCCCCGCCGAGGGCACCATGATCTTCCGCGCGCACCTCCCGCGCACGGGGCAGCAGCAGGAGGCGCAGGCCGGGGGCACGGATCCGGCCACCGGCGCACCGGGGGCGGACACGTTCGCGGCGGGTGGTTCCGGCGGCGGCTTCGGCGCCGGACAGGCGGCCCAGGCAGCGGCCCAGGCGGCCCAGGCCGCGGCTCAGGCGGCTCAAGCAGCTCAAGCAGCTCAGGCAGCTCAGGCGGCTCAAGCAGCTCAAGCAGCTCAAGCAGCTCAAGCAGCTCAAGCAGCCCAAGCAGCTCAAGCAGCTGCCGCGCAGGCGCCCGCCGGGTCCGGTCTGTCCGGTCCCGCCGGTCCGTCCAGCCCCTCCAGCCCCTCCGTCCCCCAGCAGTCCACCGGGCCCGCCGCCATGCCCATGGCCAGCGGTGCCGGCGGCGGACAGCCCTCCTGGGCCCAGCAGGTGCACCGGCTCGCCGACGAGGGGCAGCCCGTCGTGCCGTGGAAGGCACCGGTCGACGACATCTTCCAGGCGGCCGCCCGCAGGCAGTCCGCGGCACGCCCCGCGAGCCTCGGCAAGCGGCTGGCGGCACGGCTCCTGGACACCGTCGTCTTGGCCGGCGTCACCGCCGTGGCCGCCGTACCGCTGGGCACCAAGGCGATCGACCACATCGACGCGAAGGTCGACGCGGCCAAGCAGTCCGGCGAGACCGTCACGGTCTGGCTGCTCGACGGCACGACCGCGGGCTACCTCGGCATCGTGCTGGCCGTCCTGCTCCTCTTCGGCGTCCTCTACGACGCGCTGCCCACCGCCAAGTGGGGCCGCACCCTCGGCAAGAAGCTGTGCGGCATCGAGGTCCGGGACATCGAGGGCCACGAACCCCCGTCCTTCGGCCTGGCCCTGCGCCGCTGGCTCGTCTACAGCGTCCCCGGCCTCCTCGTCATCGGCGTCGTGGGCATCCTGTGGTGCCTGTTCGACAAGCCCTGGCGCCAGTGCTGGCACGACAAGGCGGCCCACACCTTCGTGGCCGCGTAACCGCCCGCACAGCCGCCCCCGCGGCCGTCCGGACGCCCGTATCCCGGTCGTCCCCCGGACGGCCGCTCGCCGGATGCGCAACCGGAGGGTTCGCGGTCGACTCGGGCCATGAGCAGCGAACCGCCGCCCCCCGGCTCCGGCCGGCCACCGGACGAAGACCCGTTCAAGAAGCAGCCCCCGCCGGCTGACGGCGGTGGCTCCCCGCAGGAGGGCACCCCGCCCACCCCGCCCGAGGGTTCCCCGTACGACACCCCGCCCTACGGCGGTCAGCAGCCGCCCCCCTTCGGCGGCGGGGAACCGTACGGCGGTGGCGGCCCTTACGGCGGTGGTGGCCCCTACGGCGGCGACCCGCTGGCCGGCATGCCCCCGCTCGGCGACAGCGGTAAGCGCACGCTGGCGAGGATCCTCGACATGATCCTCGTGGGCATCGTGGTGTGGCTGCTGACCTGGGGGTTCGGGATCGGCGATTACGCCGTGAACGCGGACGAGGTCGAGTACGGCAAGAGCCTCGGGCAGGCCGTGCTCGCCGCGGTGCTCTACACCGGCTACGACACCATCATGATCGCCAAGTCGGGGCAGACCCTCGGCAAGAAGCTGTTCAAGCTGCGCGTGGCCAACCTCGACAACGGCTCCACGCCCTCCGCACAGACCTCGCTGGTGCGCGCGCTGGTCCTGTGGCTCCCGTTCGCGTTCTGCTGCGCGTGCATCTGGACCGCGATCGCGGGCGGTTGGAGCTTCTTCGACAAGCCCTACAAGCAGGGCATCCACGACAAGGCGGCCAAGACGGTGGTGGTCACCACCGGTTGACGTACGCGGTCAGCCGCGCGGCGCGAAGAGAAGCGAAGAGGCGACCGACCGGCGGGCGCGGTGAGCGCGGCGGGTCCGTGGTCCACAGGCCCGCCGGTTCGCGTGCGTTCACGGGCCCGCTGGTCCCCGGACCGGCTCGGGCGCCGCACCGGCGGACACGGAGAGGGACGCGGCGACGGACGCGGTCTCGCGCCGCACCGGAACCCGTGCCTCCACGGCAGAGGCCGCGGCGGACGGCACAGCGACCGCCGGCGCACGCTTCGGCAGCGGAATCGTCAAGGCGACGAGCAGTCCCAGAGCGAGTGCCGAGAGGGCGATCACCGCGATGCCCAGGCCCGAACTCGTCTGAGACAGCAGCAGCATGGCGAGCGTCGAGAAGATCACGGTGCAGGAACCGTAGGCGAGCTGTGCGGCGGTCGGACGAGGCAGTGCGGCGGTCGGACGAGGCATGGCGATTCCTCGGGGTGGGGGTACTCCCCCCATACCTCTCGCGATGGGGGAGGGCGCGGACAACAGTTGGGGTGAGGCTGCGAATCGGGGGGAGACAACGGTGTCGATTCGGTAATCCGTCGACATTCCGACGCTCTACCGATTGACTCTATTCGCCTGCATGCCCGAGTGGAACGCCCGGTAAGCGTGACCTAACCCACGGTGCCGGTGCACAGGGGGCGCACGGAGTCATCGCGTCCATCAAGTGGACGGGTGGGCGCGCCCGTTGAGGGGGGTCTTCGCGGTTCGGATACCGAACTGCCGCTCCGCATAGTGCAGTTGACCGGCACAAGTCAAGATCTGTCTTTTCTCTGGTAACTCCGGTCGAATGTCGTCACTTGACACGCGTATAGCGCGCGGAACTCCACGATCTGGGATCCCCCCTCCGCGCGAACGGACGCAGGGGAGGACTTCAAGTGACCAGCAGACCATGGACGTTCAGGACAGCCGCGGTGGGCGTGGCCCTCACGACGGCCGCCGCCACATTCTCGACGTTCACCGTGGCGCACGCCGACGCGCCGGTCGACACGGCCGCCGTGAACCGGCAGGACCCGCAGTCGGCCAAGAACCAGCAGGAGCACGACCTCGACGGCCCGCTGAGCAAGACCCAGGAAGCGCAGCGCCAGGAGGCACTGAACCAGGTCATATCCGGCGAGGCCGAGGTCAAGGACCGCGACGGTTCGAAGGTCGTCCAACTGGACAGCAGGAAGGGCGACAGCAAGTACGTCGAGCTCGGCCGTGAGAAGACGGACAAGATCTTCACGATCCTGGTCGAGTTCGGCGACCAGATCGACAGCCGCTACGGCGGCACCGTGGGCCCGGCGCACAACGAGATAGCCGAGCCGGACCGCGCCCAGGACAACAGCACGGCCTGGCAGGCGGACTACAACCAGGCCCACTTCCAGGACCTCTACTTCGGCAGCGGCACCGCGTCGATGAAGACCTTCTACGAGAAGCAGTCCTCCGGCCGTTACTCGGTCGAGGGCGAGGTTTCCGACTGGGTCAAGGTCCCCTACAACGAGGCCCGTTACGGCTCCAACGACGCGACCACCGGCGCCTGGTACGCGGTGCAGGACGGCGTCACCGCCTGGGTCGCCGACCAGGAGGCGGCCGGACAGACCGACGCCGAGATCAAGGCGCAGCTGGCCGAGTACGACCAGTGGGACCGCTACGACTACGACGGCGACGGCGACTTCAACGAGTCCGACGGCTACATCGACCACTTCCAGATCGTGCACGCCGGCGAGGACGAGTCCGCGGGCGGCGGCGCACAGGGCGCGGACGCCATCTGGGCCCACCGCTGGTACGCGTTCGGCACCGACGCCGGCTCGACCGGTCCCGCCGGCAACAAGCTCGGCGGCGCCCAGATCGGCGACACCGGCATCTGGGTCGGCGACTACACCATCCAGCCGGAGAACGGCGGACTCGGCGTCTTCGCTCACGAGTACGGCCATGACCTCGGTCTGCCGGACCACTACGACACCAACGGCGGCGACAACTCCACCGGCTTCTGGACGTTGATGTCCTCCGGTTCCTGGCTCGGCACCGGCAAGGACACCATCGGTGACATGCCGGGCGACTTCACCGCCTGGGACAAGCTCCAGCTGGGCTGGCTCGACTACGACACGGCGAAGGCCGCGACGGCGTCGACACACAAGCTGGGTGTCGCCGAGTACAACACCAAGGACGCGCAGGCCCTCGTGGTCGAGCTGCCGAAGAAGACGGTCACCAACGAGATCGTCGAACCGGCGCAGGGCGCGACCCAGTGGTGGAGCGGCAGCGGCGACAACCTCACCAACACGCTGACCCGTTCCGTGGACCTCACGGGCAAGTCCGCCGCCACGCTGACCCTCGACGGCTGGTGGGACATCGAGGCCGGCTACGACTACCTCTACACCGAGGTGTCGACCGACGGTGGGTCCAACTGGACGGCGATCGACGGCACGGCGGACGGCGCGGCCATCAGCCGTGACGGCAGCGGCAAGCCGGCCCTGGACGGCACGACGGACGCGTACAAGAAGCTGGCCTACCCGCTCGACGCCTACGCGGGCCAGAGCATCCAACTGCGCTTCCGCTACGCCACGGACGGCGGAGTGGCCCAGAAGGGCTTCGCGGCCGACTCGATCTCCGTGACCGCCGACGGCACCGCCGTCTTCCTCGACGACGCGGAGAGCGCGGACGCCGCCTGGACCGCGGACGGCTTCTCCCGTATCGGCGCGTCCATCACGGACGACTACGCGCAGTACTACATCGCCGAGAACCGCCAGTACGTGTCGTACGACAAGACCCTCAAGGTCGGCCCGTACAACTTCGGCTTCTCGACGACCCGTCCGTCCTGGGTGGAGCACTTCCCGTACCAGAACGGCCTGTTGATCTGGAAGTGGGACACCTCCCAGGCGGACAACAACACCAGCGTCCACCCGGGCGCCGGCCTGGTCCTGCCGGTGGACTCCCACCCGACCGCGCTGAAGTGGTCCGACGGCACGGTGATGCGCAGCCGCATCCAGGCGTACGACTCGCCGTTCAGCCTCTACCGCACGGACGGCCTCACGCTGCACAAGGCGGACGTGGCGACGAAGATCCCGTCGAGCAAGGGTGTGTCGACGTTCAACGACCACACCAGCACGTACTACGACGAGACGACCCCGCTCGCCGGTGTCGAGATCACTGACACCAACACCAAGATCAAGATCGTCAAGGAGGCCCTGAACGGCTCCACGATCACGCTCAAGGTGGGACCCGCGGTGAAGTAGTCGACATTTGCACAGGTCAGAGCACGATTCGGCGGCAGCCCCTGGCGGGTTGCCGCCGATCGTGTTTAGGTGCGTCCTGTGGATTTCTTATTGACACCGGTGCGCACGGGGGTGTGACTGCATGGCCGCAGGAGGTTTCTGCAAGCTGCCGAACGGCAGCGTGGTGGTGGCGCTGAACCTGCCCAGGCCGCCGGGCTCGGCACAGGGCTGCGTACGCGTCCTGGTCCTGGCCCAGAACCGCGCCCGCGCCCTGACCCGGCTGCGCAACCTGGGCCTGCGCGCCGTCTACCTCCGCGGCAACGCGGCCCCGCCCACCCCCGACGAGATCACCGCGGTCCTGCACCATCCCGACGGCTTGATATGGCGCACGGCCACCGACCCGGCCACCCTTCACGCGGCCTCTGACAACGGTGTCGTGGGCCCCGAGCTCGCGCAGGAGCTGTGGCATCCGATCAGAGCGCTGCTGAGACGCCCGGCGCCGCAGGTGTGAGCCAGTTGGTGAGGGGTTGCGCCCTCGCCTACACGACCGGCTTGCCCGAAAGCTCCACGCCCGCCTCCCGCAGCTCCTCCAACGCCCGGTCGGTGGTCTCCTCGGCCACCCCGGCGGTGAGGTCCAGCAGGACCTGCGTACGGAAGCCCTCCCGTGCGGCGTCCAGCGCGGTGGCACGCACGCAGTGGTCCGTGGCGATGCCGACCACGTCCACCTCGCCGATCTCGCGGGCCCGCAGCCAGTCGCCCAGCGAGACACCGTTCTCGTCGGCGCCCTCGAAGCCGCTGTACGCCGCCGCGTACGCGCCCTTGTCGAAGACGGCGTCTATCGCGCCGGAGGCGACCACCGGGGCGAAGTTCGGGTGGAAGCCCACCCCCTCCGTGCCGGCCACGCAGTGCGCGGGCCAGGAGTGGACGAAGTCGGGGTTGTCGGCGAAGTGGCCGCCGGGAGCGATGTGGAGGTCACGGGTCGCGACGACATGGCGGTAGCCGGCGGGCGCCTGCCCGATCAGCTCCGTGATGGCGGCGGCCACATCGGCACCCCCGGCCACCGCGAGGCTGCCCCCCTCGCAGAAGTCGTTCTGCACGTCTACGACGATCAAGGCGCGGCGCATGGTCGGTGTCCTTCGACTATGGGGTCGGCGGTTGGGTGCGGGTGCGGGCCGGCCGATGGAACCGAGCCTAGAGACTCCGAGCGCGGCGCGGGAGGGGGCAATGAGCTACGGCTGAGGCTCTTATGGCGGACTGCCGTTGCATTCCCGCTGTCCGCCCGTTCATTCGCGTTCGCCCAATGGTGGCTGGAGGTGGTCGGAGCGGCGCCCGCGCACGCCCCCGGCGTACTTCGGGGGCGTATCGGACGTATCGCCCGGAAGCGTTCAGGCGTACTCGACGGACCGCTCAGAGGTACTCCGTCGGAATGACCGGCTCCCCGCGCGAGAGCTGAATCGCCGAGAGCGGCAGGTTCGCGCGGGCGGCCGCGTGCCGGTCGCGTACGGCGTCGAGCGGCTCGCGGGCGACGACCTGGCCGCCCTTGACCAGCTCGACCAGCAGCTGCCGGGTGGCCAGCTCACCGGGGACCGGCCCGGTGCCGATCACCTCGGCCTCGGCGACCCCGTACTCGTCCAGCCGCCGAGCGGCCCACTTGCGTCCCCCGATCGAGGTCTTGCCGCCGGTGGATTTCTTGGCCACGGGCTCCAGCGCCGCCTTCGGATCCGCCGACTCGGCACGGGCGACCAGCTTGTAGACCATCGAGCAGGTGGGATGGCCGGAACCCGTCACCAGCTGGGTGCCGACGCCGTACGCGTCCACGGGCGCCGCCGCCATCGAGGCGATCGCGTACTCGTCCAGGTCCGAGGTCACGACGATCTTCGTCCTGGTCGCGCCCAGCTCGTCCAGCTGCTGCCGCACCCGGTGCGCGACCAGCAGCAGGTCCCCGGAGTCGATCCGCACGGCACCCAGCTCGGGTCCGGCCACCTCGACGGCCGTGCGCACCGCCTCGGCCACGTCGTACGTGTCCACGAGCAGCGTCGTGCCCTGGCCGAGCGAGTTCACCTGGGCCTGGAAAGCGTCCCGCTCGCGGTCGTGCAGGAGGGTGAAGGCGTGCGCGGAGGTGCCCACGGTCGGGATGCCGTAGCGGAAGCCGGCGGCCAGGTCGGAGGTGGTCGCGAAGCCCCCGACGTACGCCGCCCGCGCCGCGGCGACCGCGGACAGCTCGTGCGTGCGCCGGGCGCCCATCTCGATCAGTGGCCGCCCCCCGGCGGCCGAGGCCATCCGGGAGGCGGCGGCCGCGATGGCCGAGTCGTGGTTGAGGATGGAGAGGATCACGGTCTCCAGGAGCACGCACTCCGCGAAAGACCCCTCGACCCGCAGGATCGGCGAGCCGGGGAAGTACACCTCGCCCTCGGGGTAGCCCCAGATGTCGCCGCTGAAGCGGTACGAGGCGAGCCACGTCAGGGTCGGCTCGTCCACGACGGCGTTCTCGCGCAGGAAGCCGAGGACGTCCGCGTCGAACCGGAAGTTCTCCACGGCGTCGAGAACGCGCCCGGTGCCCGCCACGACTCCGTACCGCCGCCCGTCGGGCAGCCGCCGGGTGAAGACCTCGAAGACCGAGCGCCGCTCGGCGGTCCCGGCGGCCAGTGCGGCCTGCAGCATCGTCAGCTCGTACTGGTCCGTGAAGAGCGCCGTCGAGGGAACGTCCACCGGCAGCCCAAGGTCCGCTGGGTTCACTGTGTTCTCCTCGCCATATTGCGCCGGTGCACCCCAGTCTCGGCCGGGGGTCCGGGGGTTGTCCCCCGGGGGATGCCGCATAGAACCGGATGGTACCCCCATCTCGTCACTCTGACGATTTGTGGGCCCGATTTGGGGGACCCCGTTTATGCGAGGGCCCCTCTCTGGTGGCAGCATGGGCCGTGTGACGGCTCCCGCACCCCTAGAGATCGAAAAGACCGAGTCGGCGGAGGAGGTCTTCGCCGTACCCGAGCCGGACGTTCCCTGGGTCACCATCGTCCACAACGACCCGGTCAACCTCATGAGCTACGTGACGTATGTCTTCCAGGCGTACTTCGGCTACACCAAGGACAAGGCCACCAAGCTCATGCTGGATGTCCACCACAAGGGCCGGGCGGTCGTCTCCAGCGGCACGCGCGAGGAGATGGAGCGCGACGTACAGGCCATGCACGGCTACGGTCTGTGGGCCACGCTTCAGCAGGACCGGAAGTAGCCCGAGCTCACACAAACGGCGAGCTCTCACACCGCGAGCTCTCACACACCGCGAGCAGTACCGGAAGTAGCGAACTCACTCCATGCCAGGACACTTCGAACCGCTCCCCGGCGGCGGCGCGGCCGTCGCGCTCGACGAGGTCGAGATCTCCATCATCCGCTCCCTCGCCGTCCAGCTCCTGGAGCTCATCGGTCCCGGCCCCGCGGAGAACGCCCCCGACGACCCGCTCGCCGAGCTGTTCGCGGAGGGCCCCAGCGAACCGCCCGCCGACCCCGTGCTGCGGCGCCTCTTCCCCGACGCCTACAGCGGCCCCGACGTCGAGGCCGGCTCACCCGAGATGGCCGATGAGCAGCGCGCCCACTCCGCGGAGTTCCGCCGCTTCACCGAGAACGACCTGCGCGCCGGCAAGCGTGAGAACGCCCTCGCCGTGATCCGCTCGCTGGACGCGCTCACCACGGCGGGCGACGGCGGCGCGGTCCTCAAGCTCTCCGCCGAGGAGTCCGAGCGGTGGCTGCGCGCCCTCAACGACCTGCGTCTGGCGATCGGCGCCCGGCTCGACGTCGTCGACGAGGAGGACACCGACCTCCTCTACCGCCTGCCGGACGAGGACCCGCGCAAGCCGATGGTGATGGCGTACCTCTGGCTGGGCGGGCTCCAGGAGACGCTGGTCGAGACATTGATGCCGTGATCCGTCGCGTTCGCGTGCCGTTCGCTCAGCGGACGCTCAACTCCGGATAACGATCGCATCACCACTGAGGCCCGCTATGTGGCCTCGTGTGCCATTTGTCCGCTTCTCCCTGTGGTGTGCCTTACAGGCTCCTTAACCGATCAATGTTGCGGCCGTGATAAATCTTCACGACCGCCCGACGGGACACCATCCATGTCCTGCCGGGTGCGCCACCGACCGGCGGATCGCCGGCCAGGCACAAGCTCCACCTATCCGGGGGGATCGGAACCCGATCCGAAGCCAAGGCACTGGCTCGGATCGGCATGGAGAAAGGCGCACCACACATGACCTCATCGCAGGTCGGCAAGCACGACGAGAGTCGTGCCGGCAGTGAGGCCGTGAGCGGCGACGCCCCCGAAGAGGGGTACGAGCGCGGGCTCGGCAGCCGTCAGGTCCAGATGATCGCGATCGGCGGCGCCATCGGCGTCGGCCTCTTCCTGGGCGCCGGGGCGAACATCGCCAAGGCCGGGCCCAGCCTCATCCTCATGTACGCCATCGCCGGCGTGATCATCTTCTTCATCATGCGGGCGCTCGGCGAGCTGCTGCTCTACCGCCCGGTCTCGGGCTCCTTCGCGGAGTACTCCCGCGAGTTCCTCGGCCCGTTCTTCGGCTACTTCACCGGCTGGACGTACTGGCTGATGTGGGTGGTCACCGGGATGGCCGAACTCACGGCCGCCGCGATCTACGTCAACTACTGGTTCCCGTCCGTCCCTCAATGGGTGACGGCGCTGGTGTTCCTGCTCGTCCTCTTCGTGGCGAACCTGATCTCGGTGAAGCTCTTCGGCGAGATCGAGTTCTGGTTCTCGATGGTCAAGGTCACCGCGCTGATCGGCATGATCGTGATCGGCCTCGGCGTCCTCACCTTCGGCTTCAGCTCCGCCGGTGACACCGCGTCGGTCGCCAACCTGTGGCAGTTCGACGGCTTCTTCCCCAAGGGCATCGGCTCGTCCCTGATGACCCTCCAGGGCGTCATGTTCGCCTACCTCGCCGTCGAGCTGGTCGGCGTCACCGCCGGCGAGTCCGAGAACCCGGAGAAGACCCTCCCGAAGGCGATCAACACCCTCCCCTGGCGCATCGCCCTCTTCTACGTCGGCGCGCTCACGGTCATCCTCTGTGTCGTGAAGTGGACAGAGTTCGCACCAGGCGTCAGCCCCTTCGTGGCGGCCTTCGCGAAGATCGGCATCCCGGCGGGCGCCGCGATCGTCAACTTCGTCGTCCTGACCGCGGCTCTCTCCTCCTGCAACTCCGGCATGTACTCCACGGGCCGCATGCTCCGCACCCTCGCGGACAACGGCGAGGCCCCGAAGGTCTTCAGCAAGCTCTCGGCAACCAAGACCCCCGCGATCGGCATCACCGTCTCCATGCTCTTCATGGGCATCGGCGTGATCCTGAACTACATCGTCCCGGAGAAGGCCTTCGGCTACGTCGTCTCCGTGGCCACCGCGGCCGGCATCTGGACCTGGCTGATGATCCTGATCAGCCACATCCTGTACCGCCGCGCGGTCGACGCCGGACGTCTGCCCGCGTCCTCCTTCCCGGCCCCGGGCGGCGCGAAGTGCAGCTGGGTCGCCGTCGTGTTCCTGCTCTTCGTCACCGGCCTGATCGCGTACGACGCCGACTCCCGCGTCTGCCTGTACGTGATGGCCGGCTGGGCCGCCGCGCTCGGCATCGGCTGGGCGGTGCTCAAGGCCCGCAACCCGCAGGTCACCGAGCGCCGCGAGCCGGAGTTCGAGAAGGTCGGCTGACCCGCACGGCCTTCCCCGGTTCACCATGTGGGCCGCTTCGTACCACCCCTCGGTACGGAGCGGCCCTTCTGCTTATCCTGGCCAGCATGCTGACCATCACCCAGACCCTCGTCGACCAGATCGTCGCGCACGCGCGCCAGGACCACCCCGACGAGGCATGCGGCGTCGTCGCGGGCCCGGAGGGCTCGGGCCGCCCCGAGCGCTTCATCCCGATGCTCAACGCCGCCCGCTCGCCCACGTTCTACGAGTTCGACTCGGGCGACCTGCTGAAGCTGTACCGCGAGATGGACGACCGCGACGAGGAGCCGGTGGTCATCTACCACTCCCACACGGCGACCGAGGCCTACCCCTCCCGCACGGACATTTCCTACGCCAACGAGCCCGCCGCGCACTACGTCCTCGTGTCCACCGCGGACACGGACGACGCGGGCCCCTTCCAGTTCCGCTCGTACCGGATCGTGGAAGGGGAGGTGACGGAGGAGGAGGTCACGGTGGTGGAGACCTACTGATCCCCGCCTCCGACGGGCCTCCCATCCCGAACTTTGGTCAGAATTCATCCACTATCTGAGATCACATTCCAGGACCCGGACCGGGAATCGATACGATGAGCGCATGGTTTCCCACGACGTGAGCGACAAGACGCCGGGCATGCTGCTCGTGGCGCGGCTGCACGTCGACCTGTGCAGGCTGCAAAGCGCCATCTGTACGCGCTGATCCTGCCGCCGTACGGCCGTGAGCCGCGGCTGCGCAACCGGCGTCACCCCTGCTTCTCCCGCGCTGCCGCGCGCACCCCGACCTGACTTTTCTCCCGACAGGAGCCCGCAACCATGGCCATCGAGGTCCGCATCCCCACCATCCTTCGCACCTACACCGACGGCGAGAAGGCCGTCCAGGGTGCCGGGGAGACCCTCGCCGAGCTGTTCGCAGACCTCGAGACCCGGCACGCGGGCATTCAGGCCCGCATCGTGGACGACGGCACACTGCGCCGCTTCGTCAACGTCTACCTGAACGACGAGGACGTCCGCTTCCTCGACGGCATCGACACCAAGCTCACCGACGGCGACAACGTGACGATCCTGCCGGCCGTGGCCGGCGGCATGGTCTGATCGGCTGCTGACCTCTGATGCGCTACGACTCCCCGCTCGCCGCGGTAGGCAACACACCGCTTGTGCGCCTGCCACGCCTTTCGCCGTCCGAGGACGTCCGCATCTGGGCGAAGCTGGAGGACCGCAATCCGACCGGCTCGGTCAAGGACCGTCCCGCGCTGCACATGATCGAACAGGCGGAGAAGGACGGCCGGTTGACGCCCGGCTGCACGATCCTGGAGCCGACGAGCGGCAACACCGGCATCTCGTTGGCCATGGCGGCGAAGCTCAAGGGCTACCGCATGGTGTGCGTGATGCCCGAGAACACCTCGTCGGAGCGGCGTGACCTGCTGGGCATGTGGGGCGCGGAGATCATCTCCAGCCCCGCCGCCGGTGGCTCCAACACCGCCGTGCGCGTCGCGAAGGAACTGGCGGCCGAGCACCCGGACTGGGTGATGCTCTACCAGTACGGCAACCCCGACAACGCGGGCGCCCACTACGCGACGACGGGCCCGGAGATCCTGGCGGACCTCCCCTCCGTCACGCACTTCGTCGCCGGTCTCGGCACCACCGGCACCCTGATGGGCGTCGGCCGTTTCCTGCGTGAGCACAAGCCGGACATCAAGATCGTCGCCGCGGAGCCTCGCTACGACGACCTGGTGTACGGCCTGCGCAACCTCGACGAGGGCTTCGTGCCCGAGCTGTACGACGCGTCCGTCCTCACCAGCCGGTTCTCGGTCGGCTCGGCCGACGCGGTGACCCGCACGCGGGAGCTCCTCCAGCAGGAGGGCATCTTCGCGGGCGTCTCCACCGGCGCCGCGCTGCACGCCGCGATCGGCGTCGGCAAGAAGGCGCTGGCCGCGGGAGAATCCGCCGACATCGTCTTCGTCGTCGCCGACGGCGGTTGGAAGTACCTGTCGACGGGCGTCTACACCGCCGCCACGACGGAGGAAGCGATCGAAACACTCCAGGGCCAGCTCTGGGCGTAGGGGAGTGGGGTGGCGGGTGGGTTTCTCGCCCCCGCCGCCCCTACCCATTCCCGTCCCCTGGGGGCTCCGCCCCCAGACCCCCGTTCGGCCTGAACGGCCTCGTCCTCAAACGCCGGACGGGCTGAGACACCCAGGGGCGCGGGGAACTGCGCGCCCAGCCCCCACCGCCGCGCAGCAAAAGAACCACCGCCGGGGGGTCCGGGGGCGGAGCCCCCGGGGATGGGACGGGTAGGGGCGGCGGGGGCGAAAAACCCTTCACCCGCCCAGGTACCGCACCTGATCCCAAAGCGCCGGATCCACCACCCCCACCCGCCGCCGAAAGTCCCACACCGACACCTCCCGCAGCTCATCCGTCTCCAGGAAGCTCGCCCGCCCGTGCGCATCCCCCACCGCACCGGGCGGCAACGGAATCACCCCGGCCCGCTCATCGTGATACTTCCTGGTGATCTTCGCGACGACCGCACAGTCCCCCCGCACGGACAGCACCAGACAGGGCCGGTCCTTCTCCCCGGGCCCGTCCTCGTAGGGAACGTTCGCCCACCAGATCTCCGCCGGCCGCGGCCGAGGCGCCCGCCGCCGCGCTCCACCCGGCAGCCGGCCCGGCAGCCCACCCGGCCGCCCGGACGGCCGACGCCGCGGCCGACGCGTACCGGCGATCGGCCGATGCCGATGCCGATACCCACGGCGCCCCCAGCCGTCCACCAGCGTCGCGACCAACGCGAGCAGCACCACAGCCGCCAGCGCGAGCCACCAGGACGTGTCCATAGCAACGAAGGTACCGGCGCGCACCCCGGCCCGCTCTCCTGCCCGCCACCCTCACCGCACGGCCCGCGCACCCCGGGTCCGGCCGAAGGTCCATCCGAACCGGTGACAGCACAGGTGAGTTCGCCCACAACGGCCCCTGGTGGAGGAGCGACCCGCCCTTTCGCGCCTTAGGCTCGACGGACCGCACGACCCCCGTTCCCGTATCTGCATCCGAGTATCTGTTCATCGCATTTACTCTCTGCACTTCCTGCCAGCGCGGAGGTTCCAGCTCTTATGAAGCTCACCGTCGTCGGCTGCTCGGGGTCGTTCCCGTCCGTGGAATCGGCCTGCTCGAGCTACCTCGTCGAGGCCGACGGCTTCCGGCTGCTACTCGACATGGGCAATGGCGCCCTTGGCGAGTTGCAGCGCCACTGCGGTCTCTACGACCTCGACGCGATCTTCCTCAGCCATCTGCACGCCGACCACTGCATCGACATGTGCGCGTACTTCGTCGCGCGCTACTACCGCCACGAGGGCGGCCGCGCCGGCCCGATCCCCGTCTACGGACCCGAGGGCACGGAACAGCGGCTGACCACCGCGTACGCGGACACCCCCACCGCCTCCTCCATGAGCGAGGTGTTCGACTTCCACACGGTCAAGCCGAGCACGTTCGAGATCGGCCCGTTCACCGTGCACACGGAGCGGGTGCGCCACCCCGTGGAGGCGTACGGCATCCGCGTGGAGCACGACGGAAAGTCACTGACGTACTCCGGGGACACGGGCGTGACCGAGGCCCTGGACGAACTGGCCCGGGACGCCGACCTGTTCCTCTGCGAGGCCGCCTTCACGCACGGCAAGGAGAACATCCCCGACCTCCACCTCAACGGCCG
Source organism: Streptomyces sp. SD15 (assembly GCF_054462255.1). Classification (NCBI taxonomy): domain Bacteria; kingdom Bacillati; phylum Actinomycetota; class Actinomycetes; order Kitasatosporales; family Streptomycetaceae; genus Streptomyces; species Streptomyces sp. SD15. The sequence goes on from NZ_JBTLMO010000013.1 coordinate 152,747, forward strand.
CCAGGCGGGCGAGACGGCCAGCCGCGCCGGCGCCCGCCGTCTGCTGCTCACCCACATCCCGCCGTGGACGGACCCGCAGATCAACCTGGCCGACGCCCGCGAGGTGTACGCGGGGCCGGTGGAACTGGCGATGCCCAGGCTGTCGTACGAGATCTAGAGCCCGTACGCACGACAAGGCCCCCGGAGAAATCTCCGGGGGCCTCGGCGTGTGCGTGTGCGGGCGTGGGCGTGGGCGTGCGGCCTACTTGGCCTCCGCCTTGAGGAGCTCCGCCAGTTCCTCGTCCGATTCGCGGCCCGGTGTCGGCAGGTTCCACTTGGTGATCGCGAAGCGGAAGACGACGTAGTAGACCACCGCGAAGCAGAGGCCCACCAGGACCAGGCCCCAGGGGTTGCTCGCGATGCCGAGGTTGAGGCCGAAGTCGATCGCGCCGGCCGAGAAGCCGAAGCCGTCCTTCATGCCGAGCGCCCAGGTCAGCGCCATGGAGACACCGGTGAGGACCGCGTGGATGGCGTACAGGACGGGCGCGATGAACATGAACGTGAACTCGATCGGCTCGGTGACGCCCGTGAAGAACGAGGTCAGCGCGAGCGAGAACATCATGCCGCCGACGACCTTGCGGCGCTCGGGGCGGGCGCAGTGCACGATCGCCAGGCAGGCGGCCGGGAGCGCGAACATCATGATCGGGAAGAAGCCGGTCATGAACTGTCCGGCGGTCGGGTCACCGGCCAGGAAGCGCCCGATGTCACCGGTCTTGCCGTTGTACTCGCCCGCCTGGAACCACGGGAACGAGTTCAGCAGGTGGTGCATGCCGATCGGGATCAGCGCGCGGTTGGCGACACCGAAGATGCCGGCGCCGACGGCGCCCGAACCGACGAGCCACTCACCGAAGTTGTGCAGACCGGTGCCGAGGACCGGCCAGATGTAACCGAAGACGATGCCGATGACCAGCCCCGCGAGGGCGGACAGGATCGGGACGAGCCGACGACCGCCGAAGAAGCCCGCCCAGTCGGGCAGCTTGGTCCGGTAGAACCTCTGGTACAGCAGGGCGACGACTATGCCCATCACCACGCCACCCAGGACCTTGGCGTCCACCGGGGCGTCCACCATGACCACCTTGCCGTCGACGGCCGTGGCCACCTGCGGCAGGTTCTTGTCGGTGAACGTGGCCAGCACGTTCTTGAAGACCAGGTAGCCGACCACGGCCGCCAGCGCCGTCGATCCGTCCGACTTCTTCGCGAAGCCGATCGCGATGCCCACGGCGAAGAGCAGCGCCATGTTGTCGAGGATCGCGTTGCCACCGGCCGCCATGAAACCGGCGATCTTGGTGAGGAACGGGGGGAAGGACTCACGTCCCAGCATGTCGTCGGCGCCGAGCCGCACGAGGAGCGCGGCGGCGGGCAGTACGGCGACCGGCAACATCAGGCTGCGGCCGATGCGCTGCAGAACAGCCATCGCGCCGGCGCCCTTCTTCTTGCCGGCCGCGGGAGCGGCGCTGGCCGTGGTCACAACTTCCTCCAGTGGGCATGGCGACGCCACCCAGGGGACAGGAAGGGGGTGGGCGCGACGTGGTCTACACCACTCAGTGGTGTAGACCTGTTGTAGCACGGTGAAGCCCGGATAAGGAACCCGCCGATTTTGTGCCTTGGACCATAACAGGAGGAAGGGATTCCGGGCGAGATTCCGGACATGTCCGCAGGTCTGGGGCGGGGTTGGCGACTGTTCGTCGACTGGTGTAGACCAGTCGCGGGCGGTCGGTTGTTCCGTCGCGGCGCCATCATTCGGCACGTACGACATGACGGCTCGCAAAGATGGGCCAACTGTGGGTTACTGCGACAAAGCGGTTCGGATCAGGGAGTAGGACATGGCCACGAAGGCTGAGAAGATCGTCGCCGGGCTCGGCGGCATCGAGAACATCGTGGAGATCGAGGGCTGCATCACCCGGCTCCGCACCGAGGTCGAGGACTCGAGCCTCGTCGACGAGACCGCCCTGAAGGCCGCGGGCGCCCACGGCGTCGTCAAGATGGGCACCGCCATCCAGGTCGTCATCGGCACGGACGCGGACCCCATCGCCTCGGAGATCGAAGACATGATGTGAGCCGAGGGGGCACGCCAGACCCCACGACTCACTCCTGAGGGGCTGCTTCCATAACCGGAGGCGGCCCCTCACCCATCTGCGGCTAGGCTCATCGCCATGTCTCGAATCGACGGCCGCACCCCCGAACAGCTGCGCCCCATCACCATCCAGCGTGGCTGGAGCAAGCACGCCGAGGGCTCCGTCCTCGTCTCCTTCGGCGACACCAAGGTGTTCTGCACCGCCTCCGTCACCGAGGGCGTCCCGCGCTGGCGCAAGGGCAGCGGCGAAGGCTGGGTCACCGCCGAGTACTCCATGCTTCCCCGCGCCACCAACACCCGCGGCGACCGTGAGTCCGTACGCGGCAAGATCGGCGGCCGTACGCACGAGATCAGCCGTCTCATCGGCCGCTCCCTGCGCGCCGTCATCGACTACAAGGCGCTCGGCGAGAACACCATCGTCCTCGACTGCGACGTCCTCCAGGCCGACGGCGGCACGCGTACGGCGGCGATCACGGGCGCGTACGTGGCGCTGGCCGACGCGGTCGCCTGGGCGCAGGCCAAGAAGCTGGTCAAGGCCGGCCGCAAGCCCCTGACCGGCACGGTCTCCGCCGTCTCGGTCGGCATCGTGGGAGGGGTGCCGCTGCTGGACCTCTGCTACGAGGAGGACGTGAAGGCCGACACCGACATGAACGTCGTCTGCACCGGCGACGGCCGCTTCGTCGAGGTCCAGGGCACCGCGGAGGCCGAGCCCTTCGACCGCAAGGAGCTCAACGCCCTGCTCGACCTTGCGGTTTCGGGCTGCGACGAGCTCGCGGCGATCCAGCGGGCGGCACTCGAGGCGACCCTCGAGGCAACCAAGGAATAACCCTTCGCGTTCTTATGGGTACGGGCGTACGGTCCAGCCGTGCGCCCCGCCGACCCCACCACGGGGTCGAGCCGACGCCGCCACGGGGTCGAGCCGATCGCACCACGGGGCCGGCCGACGCCATCACGGGGTCGATCACATCTTGTCCACGGGGAGGGACCGTTCCATGGCCGCGCGCCACCGTCGCCGCACCGCCGCATTCGCCGTCGTCGCCGCACTCGTCGCCCTGCCGGCGGCCGTCGGCTGCGACGCCGTCAGTAAGGCCCTGGACTGCGTCCAGGCCGCCGACTCCATAGCCGACAGCGTCACCGACCTCCAGCAGGCCGTGGAGAACGCGGCGAACGACCCGACGCAGACCGATGAGTCCCTCGACGCGATCGAGAAGAATCTCGACGAGATCGGCGACAAGACGGACAACACGGACGTCAACAAGGCGGTCGACGACTTGAGTGAGGCCGTGGGCAATGTCCGTACGGCCATCGAGAACGGCGACGAGACCCCCGACGTCAGCCCCGTCACGGACGCGGCGGGCGAACTGACGAAGGTCTGCACGCCGTAACGGACACCGCGGGGGACTCGGGATACTGGTGGGCATGACCCGCCTGATCCTCGCCACCCGCAACGCCGGAAAACTCACCGAGCTGAAGGCGATCCTCGCCGACGCAGGTCTCACCCACGACCTCGTCGGCGCGGACGCCTACCCGGACATCCCCGACGTCAAGGAAACCGGCGTCACCTTCGCCGAGAACGCCCTCCTGAAGGCCCACGCCCTCGCCCGGGCCACCGGCCTGCCCGCCGTCGCCGACGACTCCGGCCTCTGCGTCGACGTCCTCAACGGCGCCCCCGGCATCTTCTCGGCCCGCTGGTCCGGGCGGCACGGGGATGACCGCGCGAACCTGGAACTGCTGCTCGCCCAGCTCGGCGACATCTCCGACGAGCACCGGGGGGCCCACTTCGCGTGCGCGGCGGCGCTGGCGTTGCCGGACGGCACGGAGCGGGTGGTCGAGGGGCAGCTGCGGGGTGTGCTGCGCCATACGCCGGTGGGCACGAACGGCTTCGGCTACGACCCGATCCTCCAGCCGGAGGGCGAGACGCGCACGTGCGCCGAGCTGTCCGCCGAGGAGAAGAACGTGATCAGCCATCGGGGGAAGGCGTTCCGGGGGTTGGTGCCGGTGGTTCGGGAGCTGTTGGGTTGATCCCGTACGCCAAAACGGCCTGCGCGCCGATCCTTCGATTCGCAGGCCGTTTGTGTGCGGCGGAAGGGATTCGAACCCTCAAGCCCGATCAAGGGCCACAGATCCTAAGTCTGCTGCGTCGCCAGTTGCGCCACCGCCGCTAGACGTCTGTCATCGTACCGGGAGTCACCTGCCGCCTTCTTCCTCCCCTGCACCAGGTGCTGGTGACCGCATGGCAGTTGGGGCACAGCAACCGCAGGTTCTCCCGCCGGTCGTCGCTCCAGTCCCCGTTGATGTGATCGACCTCCAGAGTCATGGGCCTGCCCTGCCACTCGGGGCCGGTTCCGCATCTGGCGCACTGCTCGGGCACGCCGACTGCGCGGAGTGCGCGCCGTAGGCGCGACGTCTGTGTCCGGTGCTTGCGATCGTGCTGGACCAGAGTGTCCTCGGGCTGTTTGGTATTCGGGCTCGGCTTCCCGCGCTGATGCGCCTGTCCCAGGAAGTGCGCGGTCGTGAGGTGCTCTTCGGTGATCCAGGTACGCAGCACTGCACGCTGTCCGCCGCTATTCGGGCGGTCAAGGCGGCGAAGTACTTCTGCGATGGAGAACGACTCGGCGACCGCCGCCCGCAGTTCCTCGCGCGTGGGCCGGGCGCGTCTGCCGTAGGGGTGGAAATGCGAGATGTCGATGCTGAAGTCGGCGAATCGCTTGGCGAGGTATCGACGGAGATTGCCATACGGCCGAGTACCAAAGAAGGTGATGACCTCGTCGATGTCGGAACACTGCGCGGCGGCTTCGGCCAGTCGCTCGCGGGTGTACTGCACGCCACTGGTCATGAGGTGCAGCCCCTGACACGCTTCTTGTTGCGGCCCCGATAACTATCTGTTGTGGAGTGGCAGTTGGGGCAGAGTAACCGCAGATTCTCGACCCGGTTGTTCCGCCAGTTGCCATCGAGGTGATCGACCTCAAGCGGCAGCGGTTCCCCGAGCCAGACCGGCTCGATACCGCACAGGGCACAACGCTCCTCCACGCCAAGTTCGCGCATTGCCCTCTTGAGGCGGCTGCTCGGTACGCGTCTGGAGTGTGCCGACGTCTGCTCGATGAGAATTTCTTCCGCGCTCCGGCGGCGCTGATTGAACCTCATGTTCTCCGTGCGGACCACAGGTGCGAAGTGCGAGATGTCGATGTCGTACGCCTTGATCCGGCGGCTGATGTGTGTGTGGTGCCCGCCGACGACCTCAAGGCCGAGACGACGCAGAACCTCGGACATGTTCATCGAGGCCGAAACCGCCGCCTGGAGAATCTCTCTGGTCCACCTGGCCCCCTCACGCTCGAAGTGGGACGTGTCCACCCCCAGCTTCTTCATGCGCTCCCGGATGTAATCCCGCCTCGCACTCCCCGGATCCACCCCCAACCTCCCCAACGCCTCCGACAACGTCCGAGCCCCCCGAGCCGCCTCCTCCAGCCGCTCCCTGCTGTACACGCTCGTCCCCACCGAAACGCCCTCCGTTCCCGATCACCCGTTCGTGATCTCGTACGGAGTAACGAACCGCTAATCGGACAGTCACGCCCGGAAGTCACCGGAATGCGGAACGGCCCATACCGGAGTCTCCGGTGTGGGCCGTTCGTGAGGGGCGGGCGTCAGATGCCCAGGTCCTTGATGATCTTGGCTACGTGGCCCGTCGCCTTCACGTTGTACAGGGCGCGTTCGACCTTGCCCTCCTCGTCCACCACGATCGTGGAGCGGATGACGCCGACGACCGTCTTGCCGTAGAGCTTCTTCTCGCCGAAGGCGCCGTAGGCCTCCAGGACGGTCTTGTCGGGGTCGCCGACCAGGGTGACCTTGAGGGACTCCTTGTCGCGGAACTTCGCGAGCTTCTCGGGCTTGTCGGGGGAGACGCCGATGACGTCGTAGCCGGCGCCCGCGAGCAGGTCGAGGTTGTCGGTGAAGTCGCAGGCCTGCTTCGTGCAGCCGGGGGTCAGGGCGGCCGGGTAGAAGTAGACGATGACCTTGCGGCCCTTGTGGTCGGCGAGAGACACCTCGTTGCCGTCGGCGTCGGGCAGGGTGAAGGCGGGGGCGGTGTCGCCGGGCTGGAGTCGCTCGCTCATCGGTACCTCACGTGGCCGGGGAATGCTTACAGAATTGCGTACGGAACTACGGAACGAGCGTAATGGGGGGTGCCGAGGGGTGCGGCGTGGTCCGAGCTGACAGACTGTCGGGACACGGAATCGGAAACGGTACGGATCAGCACACGACCACGGAGGCAGCGCGGTGTCGGATACGTCGAGAACGTCGGATACCAGGACTCCGGCGCAGATCGAGGCGGACATCAAGCGCCGCCGTGAAACCCTCGCCGAGACGCTCGACGAGATCGGCGTGCGGGTGCACCCGAAGACCATCGTCGGCGACGCCAAGGCCAAGGTCGCCTCGAACATCGACCACACCCTCGGCCGCGCCTACGTCGGCGTCAACCGCGTCGTCACCGACGTGACGGGCCGGCTCGTCACCGAGGAAGGCGCGCCGCGACTCGATCGCATCGTGCCGGTGGCCCTGGTCGTGGTCGGGGTCGTGGGGCTGCTCGCCGTCGGCTCGCGTCGGCGCAAGCGCTGACCCGGCGGCGTACGGACCGGTCGAAGGCAGGTAGGTTCGGGGCGTGAGCGCCAATCGGGACAAGCAGAGCATCCACCACGACGACAAGTTGCCCATCCGGATGCTGCACGACCGCGTGCTGGTCCGGCAGGACGCCGCCGAGGGCGAGCGGCGTTCCGGGGGCGGCATCCTGATCCCGGCGACGGCGGCCGTCGGCCGCCGCCTCGCCTGGGCCGAGGTCGTCGCGGTCGGGCAGAACGTACGGACGGTGGAACCGGGCGACCGCGTCCTCTACGACCCCGAGGACCGCGCCGAGGTCGAGGTGCGGGGGATCGCGTACGTGCTGATGCGCGAGCGGGATCTGCACGCCGTGGCGGCCGACCGGTTCGAGGGGTCCGAGGACTCCACGGGGTTGTACCTGTAGGACGTACGACAAAGGGGCTGGTGACCGTCGTCACCAGCCCCTTTGTCGGCCCTTGCTCCCTTTGAGGGACCCCGACGAGACGCGCCGTACCGGGACCGCGAAGACGACGCACCCCCGTTGATTGATCACGGAGGTGCCGTCATGGCCTGGATCCTGCTGCTCGTGGCGGTGGTGGGGCTGAAGCTCACCTCCGGCTACTGATGCGGCTCAGCGGCCCCGTGCCCGCGGTGATGCCGGGCGTCCCCGTCGTACCGCCGTCGGTCGTGCCGCCGTTCGTGGTGGTTCCGCCGTCGGTCGTGCCGCCTGTGGTGGGCGTGCCGCCCGTGGTGGTGCCGCCCGTGGTGGTTTCGCCGGTGGTGGTTTCGCCGGTGGTGGTTGCGCCGTCGGTCGTGCCGCCGTTCGTCCCGCCCTGGGTCTGACCTTCGGTCTGGCCCTCGGTCTGCCCCTGTGTCTGGCCTTCCGTCTGGCCCTGCGTCTGCCCCCCGGTCTCCTGGCCGTCGTCCGTCTCGCTGTCGTCCGTCTCGCCCTCGTCCGTCGCCCCGTCGTCCTCGCCGCCGGTGTCGGGGGACTCTTCGGCGGGTTCGGTGGTCGGGAGCTGCTGCTCCTCCGCGCCCGGCTGGAGCTGAAGGTCGAAGTCCTTTGCCGGGGTGCCCTTGAGCGCGGCCTTCGTGTACTGGGCCCAGATCTGCGCCGGGTAGCCGCCGCCGTTGATGCGGGCCTGGCCGAGGGCCTTGTACAGGGGCTTGTGCGCGCCCGTGTCCGGGTCCTGGCCCATGACGGCGACGACGGTGGCGAGGTCGGGGGTGTAGCCCGCGAACCAGGCGGCCTGGTCCTCCTCCGCGGTGCCGGTCTTGCCGGCGGCGGGCCGGTCGGCGGCCAGCGCGGCCGTGCCGGTGCCGCCCTCGACGACGCTCTGCAGGACGGAGGTGGTCGTGTCGGCCGCCTCGCGGCTCACCGCCTGCCTGGTCACCTGCCGCGGCAGCTGTACGTCCTCCGCACCGTCCTTGGTGATCTTGTCGACCAGGGTGTACGTGCCGTGCTCGCCGTGGTTCGCGAGGGTGGCGTACGCCTCCGCCATGTCGAGGACGCTGGCCGTCGCCGGGCCGAGCGCGATGGACGGGGTGGCGCTCAGGTCGGGAGTGTCCGACGGGAGGCCGAGGGCGACAGCCGTCCGCTTGACCTTGTCAGGGCCGACGTCGACGGCCATCTGCGCGTACACCGAGTTCACCGACTTGTCGGTGGCGGTGCGCACGCTGATCGAGCCGTACGAGTAGCCGTCCTCGTTCTCGGGCGCGTACGAGCCGCCGTTCCAGCCCTGCACGGACCGCTGGTCGGTGCCGTCGTAGATCGTGTTCGGCGTGATCATACGGCCGTCCTGGGTCTGCGAGTGGTTCTGGACGGCCGAGGCGAAGACGAGCGGCTTGAAGGTGGAGCCGACCTGGTAGTCCCGGCGCGTCGCGTTGTTGACGTACTGCTGGGTGTAGTCGATGCCGCCGTACATCGCGACGACCTTGCCGGTGGCCGGGTCGATGGAGACGCCGCCCGCACGGACGTACCGGTCGACCTTGCGGTTCTTCTTGTCGAGGTGGTCCATCACCTGGTCGTCGACGGCCTTGACGAAGGCGTCCTGCTTCGACTTCTGCAGGGTGGTCGTGATGCGGTAGCCGCCGGTGGCGAGGGTGTCCTCGTCGATGACCTTGTGGGAGATCAGGTAGTCGTTGACGGCCTGCACCAGATAGCCGCGCTGGCCGGACAGGCCCGCCGAGCCCTTGGCCTCCTTCGGCATCGGGAACGTGACCTTGTCCCGGTCCGCCTCGGTCAGCCACTTCTTCGTGACCATGCCGTCGAGTACGTAGCTCCAGCGGGCGACCGCCGCGGACTTGTTCTCGGGGTGTGCGATCACGTCGTACTCGCTGGGCGCGTTGAGGAGCGCCGCGAGGTAGGCGCCCTGGCCGACCGTCAGATCCTTGGCGTCGACGCCGTAGTACGCCTGCGCGGCGGCCTGGATGCCGTACGCGTTGCGGCCGAAGTAGCTGGTGTTGAGGTAGCCCTCGAGGATGTCGGCCTTGCTCTTCTCGCGGTCGAGCTTGACGGAGATGAAGAACTCCTTCGCCTTCCGGACGACGGTCTGTTCCTGGCCCAGGTAGTAGTTCTTCACGTACTGCTGGGTGATCGTCGAGCCGGACTGCCGGCCCTTGCCGGTGGAGGTGTTCCAGGCGGCGCGGATCATCGCCTTGGGGTCGATGGCCGACTCGGTGTAGAAGTCCCGGTCCTCGGCGGCGAGTGTCGCGTGCTGGGCGTCCTTGGAGATCTGCGCGAGCGAGACGTTCTCCCGGTTGACCTCGCCGTCGCGGGCGAGTTGGCTGCCGTCCGCGTACAGGTAGACGTTGCTCTGCTTGGTCGCGGCGGCGTTCGCGGAGGGGATCTGGACCAGGTAGTAGCCGAGCGCGAAGAGCCCGGCCACGATCATGATCGCGATGATGAAGCTGCCGAGCACCATGCGCCAGGTCGGGATGAGACGGCGCCAGCCGGTGCGCTTGGGCTTGGGCTTCTTGCCTGGCTTGCCGGGCGTGCCTGATGCTTCTTGTGGTGCCGGTCTTGCCTCCGGTTCCCTGGGCGCCCAGCCCTGGCTGTTCCGCTGCGGCTGCGGCTTGTCATTCATTTGTTCGCCGGACTCCTGTTTCGCGTCGTACGTTCCCGTACGCCCTCGTACGCCTTGTGCGCCCCCTCTTGAAGACTGTCGCACCATGCGTTCCGTTCCCGGATCCCGGCACGCGTCGCGGCCGGAAAATGCCTGGCAGCCGACGCCGACGGGGGGCTAGGCTCCTCCGCTTCGGTCAAAACGGCTCCCAACCGGCTTTCTTGACGCAAGAGAGGACTTCCTCGTGGGGACAGGGCGGTTGTACACGACCGTCGCGAAGGGCGCGTTCCGGCGCTTCGCCACCTATCGGACCGCGACCGCGGCCGGAGTGTTCACCAACACCGTCTTCGGGCTGATCCTGGCGTACGTCTTCATCGCGCTGTGGGACGACAAACCGCACCTCGGCGGCTACGACCAGGCCCAGGCGCTCACTTATGTGTGGCTGTCCCAGGCGCTGATCATGGTGGTGGCCGTGATGGGCGGAGGCTTCGAGGAAGAACTGATCGAGCGCATCCGTACGGGTGACATCGCGATCGACCTGTACCGGCCCGCCGACCTCCAGTTGTGGTGGCTGGCCCAGGACGTGGGCCGGGCGCTGTTCCATCTGCTGGGGCGCGGCGTGGCCCCGCTGGCGTTCGGCGCGCTCTGCTTCGAACTCGCCCTGCCCGCCGACCCGGTGACCTGGATCGCCTTCCTGGTCGCGGTCGCCCTCGGGGTGTGCGTCAGCTTCTCGATCCGCTATCTGGTGGCGTTGTCCGCGTTCTGGCTCCTCGACGGGGCGGGCGTGGCACAAATGTCCATGATCCTGGGCGTCTTCTGCTCGGGGATGCTGCTGCCGCTGAACCTCTTCCCGGGCGTGTTCGGCGAAGTGGCGCGCGCCCTGCCTTGGGCGTCCCTGATCCAGGCCCCCGTGGACGTGCTGCTCGGCGAGGCGGATCCGCTGGGCACGTACGCCTTCCAGGCGGCCTGGGCGATCGGGCTGCTGGGGCTGGGGCGGCTGATCCAGTCGGCGGCGACGCGGAGGGTGGTGGTGCAGGGTGGGTAGCGGTAGCGGTAGCGGTAGCGGTAGCGGTAGCGGTAGTCGGGTGGACGAGCGGCCGTGGGCTGCCGGCAGCTCGGTCGGCAGCGCGACCGGCAACTCATGGGCCAGGCAAGGGGCGTACGCCCGCGTGTGCGACGGGCTGCGCGCCTACCGCATGATCGCCGCCATGTGGATCCGCTCCACGATGGCTTACCGGGCCTCCTTCGCGCTGACCGTCGTCGCCAACTTCGCGTTGACCGGCCTCGACTTCGTCGCGATCCTGCTGATGTTCTCGCAGATCGACCGGCTCGGCGGCTACAGCCTGCCCGAGGTCGCCTTCCTCTACGGCGTCGCGGGCACCGCCTTCGGCCTCGCCGACCTGGCGCTCGGCTCGATGGACCGGCTCGGGCGCCGGGTGCGCGACGGCACCCTCGACACGCTCCTCGTGCGCCCCGTGCCGGTGCTCGCGCAGGTCGCGGCGGACCGCTTCGCGCTGCGCCGCCTCGGCCGGATCACCCAGGGGCTGCTGGTCCTCGGGTACGCCATCGCCGTACTCGACCTCTCGTGGACGCCGCTGAAACTGCTGCTGATTCCGCTGATGCTGCTCAGCGGCGGGGTGATCTTCTCGGCCGTGTTCGTGGCGGGGGCGGCCTTCCAGTTCGTCGCGCAGGACGCCTCCGAGGTGCAGAACTCCTTCACGTACGGCGGCAGTACGCTCCTGCAGTACCCGCCGACCGTCTTCGCCAAGGACCTGGTGCGCGGGGTGACGTTCGTGCTCCCGCTGGCCTTCGTCAACTGGCTGCCCGCGCTGTATGTGCTGGGGCGGCCCTATCCGCTCGACCTGCCGACATGGGTCGCCTTCACACCGCCGCTGGTGGCGGCGGGCTGCTGTGCGCTGGCGGGGGTCGCGTGGCGGGCGGGACTTCGTTCGTATCGCAGCACGGGGAGTTGAGAGTGGCGGCAGCCGTGGGCATGGATGTGGACGGGGACGGACGTGGACGTGGACAGTGACTTCATCGAACTCGACGGCGTCGAAAAGGTCTTCGACGTGCGCAAGAAGACCGGCTTCCTGCGCAGTGAGCGGCGCCAGGTGCGGGCCGTCGACTCCCTCTCCTTCACCGTGTCGCGCGGCGAGATGGTCGGCTACATCGGCCCGAACGGCGCCGGCAAGTCGACCACCATCAAGATGCTGACCGGCATCCTCACCCCGAGCGGCGGCCGGCTGCGGGTCGCGGGTATCGACCCGACCCGCGAACGCACCCGGCTCGCGCAGCGCATAGGGGTCGTCTTCGGGCAGCGGACGACCCTGTGGTGGGACCTCCCGCTGATCGACTCGTACCGGCTGATGCACCGCATGTACCGGATCCCGGACGCCCGTTACCGCGACAACCTCGACCGCTGTGTCGAACTCCTCGAACTGGGCGCGCTGTTGGACGTCCCGGTGCGACAGCTGTCGCTGGGCCAGCGGATGCGCGGCGACATCGCGGCGGCCCTGCTGCACGATCCGGAGATCCTCTATCTCGACGAGCCGACGATCGGGCTCGATGTGATCAGCAAGGCCAGAGTCCGGGAGTTCCTGCGGGACTTGAACGCCGAACGCGGCACGACGGTGCTGCTCACCACCCATGATCTGCAGGACATCGAGCAGTTGTGCAAGCGCGTGATGGTCATCGACCACGGGCGGCTGATGTACGACGGCCCGCTCGCCGGGCTGCACGAGGTGGGGGAGAGCGAGCGGACCCTCGTGGTCGACCTGGAGCGCGAACTCCCGCCGATCGAGGTGGAGTCGGCGCGGGTCGTGAAGGTGGAGGGGCCGCGGCAGTGGCTCGCCTTCCCGGCGGCGGCGTCGGCGGCTCCACTGGTGGCGCAGATCGCGGCGGAATATCCGTTGGCGGATCTTTCGGTGCGGGAGCCCGACATCGAGGCGGTCATCGCCAAGATGCTGCAGTCCATGGGAGACAGGTCCACGGAGGGCAATTCCATGGGGGACGCCACCGAACCCCCGCCGGAGAAAGCTCTCTCGTAGCCTCCCGGGCGGGGAACTCGTAGGCTGCTGTCCATGACCGACGAACCGGAGCTGCGCGCCTCCGACGCCGACCGTGAGCGAGTCGCCGAACAGTTGAGGGACGGCCTCGCGGAGGGCCGCCTCGACATGGAGGAATTCGAGGAGCGGCTGGAGGCGACGTACAAGGCACGTACGTACGGGGAGTTGGCGCCGATCACCCGCGACCTGCCGGGTGCGGCGGCCGTGGGGCCCGTCTCCATGGTCAAGCGGCCGGTGGGGAGCGGTGGGGCGTGGGCGGACCGGATCGTCGGCGGTGAGGGCTCGTCCTCGTGGGGTGTCGCGATCATGGCGGGGTTCCAGCGCACGGGCCGCTGGACCGTGCCCAAGCGGTTCAACTCCTTCGCGTTCTGGGGAGGCGGCGAGATCGACCTGCGGGACGCGAACTTCGCCGACCGCGAGGTCGTCATCAACTGCGTCGCGATCATGGGCGGTATGAATGTCGTCGTACCGCCGGGCGTCGAGGTCGTCGTCCGCGGTATAGGCATCATGGGCGGCTTCGACCAGCGCGAGGAGGGGCGGCCCGGGGACCCCGGCGCCCCGCGCGTGATCGTCACGGGCTTCGCCTTCTGGGGCGGTGTCGGCGTCGAGCGGAAGATCACCCGGGCCGAGCGGCTGCGCCTGAAGGAGGAGCGCCGGCAGGAGAAGCTGGAGCGCAAGGCCGCCCGCAGGGAGCTGGAGGGCTCGCGGGGCAACGGCCTCGACGGCATGTTCGACGCGCTCGACGAGGCCCACGACCTGATCCGCGACCACCACGAGAAACACCGCGAACGCCACGAGGAGCGTCGCGAGCGCCATCGGGAACGCCGCGAGGAGCGGGACAGGCGGAGGAACGGCGACTACTGATCCCGGGCGGGCGTGGTGCGCCCGACAGGGGCGCGGGGAACTGCGCGAAGGGGTTCACCGGAGGAGCGGCGACTACTGATCTCGGGCAGGCATGGAGCGCCCGATAGGGGCGCGGGGAACTGCGCGAAGGCGTTCATCGGAGGAACGGTGACTATCTGATCTCCGGCCGTGGTCGACATTGTGCGGCTCCGCCGCGGGGCGCGACCAGGCCCCCACGGCCCGCAGCCGACCCGCGACCCGCACCTACAGCTCTGCCGGCGCCGACCCCTTCAAGTCCTCCAGGTCGAACACGTCCGCCATGCGCTCGTACCCCTTGTCGCTGGGGTGCAGATGATCCCCCGAGTCGTAATCGGCCCGTATCCGCCGCGGATCGTACGGATCGCGCACCGCCTTGTCGAAGTCGACGACCGCGTCGTACACCTTGCCCGCCCGGATCTCCTCGTTGACGGCCTGCCGTACGGCCTCACGGGCGTCGGAAGAGCCGCGGTGCCCCCCGAACGGCATCAGCGTCGCACCGACAACCCGCAGCCCGCGGGCATGCGCACGCCGAACCAGCTCGCGCAGCCCGTCCGTGATCGTCTCCGGGTCGATCCGGCTGGGGCCGCGCAGGATGTCGTTGACGCCGAGGTCGATGACGACGATCTTGACGTTCGTGCGGGCGAGCACGTCGCGGTCGAAGCGGTTCAGGCCGCTCGGGTTGTCGGCGGGCAGGCCGAGCCCGTCGGTCAGTACGCGGTTGCCGCTGATGCCCTGGTTGACGACGCTGTAGCGGGGCACATCGGCCGCGTCGCCGGAGTCGGCCGCGGTCCGCAGCCGGTCCGAAAGGATATCCGTCCAGCGGTGGTTGGCGTCCTCCGTGGAGGTGACGCCGTCGGTGAGTGAGTCGCCCAGGGCGACGACGGTGCCGGACGACTCGTTGCTCAATACGTCGAGGGCGGTCAGATAGCGCCAGTACGTGGTCTGCTCCGCGTACGCGGTGCCGGTCACGTCCTCCGTGCGGTCGCCCTCGGCGATGTACGAGGTCTGCCGCGCGTTCCGGTGGTAGGTGACCGGACCGGACGGTGTCGGGGAGTACGTGGTCACGAGGACGTTGGAGTCCTGCGGGATCCCGACGCGCACGGCGTCGCTGATGACCTGCTCCCCGGCCGGGATGATCACTGCGGTGCGGCCGCCGAAGGTGAGGCGGCGCATGGTGTCGGCCTCCGCTGACGCGGCGTTGCCGGCCGTGTCGTTCTCGGCCGCGGCGACGGCGATCGAGGCGTGCGTGAGGTTCAGCGGCTGTTGCCCGTAGAGGTTGGACAGCGTGATGCGGGCACTCGTGCCACCGACGCTCACGTGCACGACGTTGCGCACGGAGCGGCCCGCCATGCCGTTCGTCTCGGTGCCGGGCTCGGCTCCGGCGGGGGATGTCGACCAGGCGCCGACCCAGGTGCCGACGGAGGCGGGCGCGGCCGAGTTCCGTGGGGTGGGGTTGTTGCGGAGGGCGTTCCGGGGGCCGCTGTTGCCGCTGCCGATGCCGTTGTCGGATGCGACGCCCATGAATATGGCGCCGGAAATGACCACGATCACGGCGACTATCGCGGCCAGCAGGGCATAACCATGACGCTTGGTCATGCGGTGCGTGTCTCCTCGGGCGATGGGAGCCCGAGGCTCCGATGTGATGAACCCATGATGCTGCATGGGGTGGGGGCAAGATCGACTGGGCCCCGATCGGGATGACCCCGAGGCGCCCCGAGGATTCCCCGGAGATTCTCCGGGGTACCCCGGAGATGCCCCCGAGGTGCCCCTGAGGTGCCCCCGAGATCCCCCGGACTTTGCCCCGTCCGGACAGACGCCGGGAACTCCTGTTTCGTTCCGGGAGTCGGTCAGGAAGGGGCAAAGAGACAATGAGGCATGGGCAAGAGGCCATCGAAGGCCATCGAAGGCCATCGAACGGGTGGAGCGGATGGAACGTACAGAACCGGATGAAGTGGGCGTTGAAGGGCAGCATGCCCGGCCCGGCGCCCCCGCGAACCACGTGACGACCTCCCTCGGCCGCGCGGGCCGCACGACGACCGCCCCCGGCCCGGTGGGCCGCGCGATGAACACGTTCAGCCCTGCCGACGAGGAGAAGCGCCGCGGGGTCCGCCGTATGAAGGTGACGGCGACCGGCCTGCTGCTCTTCGTCGCAGTCGTGTACGTCCTCGCCAAGTGGGCGTCCCACGAGGGCGCGGGCCCTTGGGCCGGTTACGTCGCCGCGGCCGCCGAGGCCGGCATGGTCGGCGCGCTCGCCGACTGGTTCGCGGTCACGGCCCTCTTCCGCCACCCGCTCGGCCTGCCCATCC
This sequence comes from Streptomyces sp. SD15, assembly GCF_054462255.1. Taxonomy (NCBI): domain Bacteria; kingdom Bacillati; phylum Actinomycetota; class Actinomycetes; order Kitasatosporales; family Streptomycetaceae; genus Streptomyces; species Streptomyces sp. SD15. The sequence continues at coordinate 168,768 of NZ_JBTLMO010000013.1, forward strand.
CGCACACCGCGATCATCCCCACCAAGAAGGACCAGCTGGGCGTGTCGCTCGGTGAGTTCGTCGGCGAGAACTTCCTCTCCGAGGAGGTCGTACGACAGCGTCTGCGCGCCGTCGGCATCGGCAGCCGGCTGGGTGCCTGGCTGGCCGAACCGGACCACGCCGACCGGGTCACGGCGGAGCTGGCGACCGCACTCAGGGGGGCTTTGACCGTCCTGCGGGACTCCGACGTGCAGGCGGTGGTCGGCGAGGCGATCACGCGCCGCGCGGATGCCCAGGAGATCGCGCCCGGCATGGGAAAAATGCTGGAGAAGATCGTCGCGGACGGCGGCCACAAGCGGGTCGTGGACCTGATCTGCGTCAAGGCTCACGACTGGCTGGTGCTGCACGACGAGCAGGTCATGGACGCGGTGCAGGGCGGCGCCCCCGGCTGGACCCCGCGGTTCGTCGACAAGAAGGTCGGCGAGCGGGTCTACAAGGAACTGCTCCGGTTCCTCTCCGAGATGCGCGACGCTCCCTCCCACCCGGCCCGCGGCGCCCTCGACCGCTTCCTCGGCGACTTCGCCGCCGACCTCCAGTCCGACACCGACACCCGCGCGCGCGTGGAGCGGCTCAAGGGTGAGGTGCTCGGCCGCGGCGAGGTCCAGGACCTGATCGCCTCCGCCTGGACCGCCGTACGGTCCATGATCGTGTCCGCGGCCGAGGACGAGCGCAGCGAACTGCGGCTACGTGTCCGTGCTTCCCTGCTGTCCCTCGGCGCCCGCATGGCCACCGAGCCCAAGCTCCAGGCCAAGGTCGACGGCTGGGTGGAGGGTGCGGCGGTGTACGTCGTGACGACGTACCGGAAGGAGATCACCTCCCTCATCACCGACACGGTCGCCGGCTGGGACGCCGAGCACACGACCAAGAAGATCGAGGCCAACATCGGCCGTGACCTGCAGTTCATCCGGATCAACGGCACGGTGGTGGGATCGTTGGCGGGGTTGCTGATCTATACGGTGTCGCGGGTGGTGGGGGCGTGAGCGCAGAGGGTGTGAGCGCCGGGGATCAGGTGCGGCGTCTGAGTACCCCTTGAGTACCCGTACTCTGTCGGGCCGCCCCGGGCCGCGGAACCCTCGTACGCATGACCGAGAAGCTGTTGAGCCCGCTGGGAACGCGCCCTTGGCCGGAACGCTGGCTGACGCGCGTGCTCGGCGCCGCCCTCTCCTGCGCGGCGTACCTCCTCTGCCTCCCCTGGGACCTGCGCAGCCGCCCCGAGACGAGCGGGTCGATCACCGAGACGACCCCGGTGACCGTCCCCGGCGTCGCCCTGCTCGCCGTCGCCCTGCTGCTCCTGGCGGCCTACTTCGGCCACCGGGACGCGCTGGCCTGGCCGCTGCTGCTGGTGGCGATGCCGCCGGCCACGCTGATGTACGTCTCCTTCCACACCCACCCGGAGCCTCCGGACGCGGCGATCTGGCCGCTGGCTTGGGCGTTCTTCACGCTGGTGATCTCGGCGGGGGCGCTGGTCGCGGCGGCGGTGGCGCGGCAGTTCAGGGCGGAGTCGGGAGAACTGGGGGAATCGGGGGGAGAGGAACTGACGCTGGCGCAGTGGTGGTGATCAATACACCTAGGCCCCCGTCGTGGACCCCGGGCGAACGATCATCAGGATCGTGACGGTGGCCCAGAGAAGGTTGAAGACGCCGGTGAACATGGCGAGTCGGGCCGTGGTCCGAGGAGTCACCGAGCCGACGCCGTCCCAGATGCCCTCCATGATCGCGGCCTGCCGGGGCAGAACCAGCGCGCCGAGCACGACCGCGGCGAGCGCCGTCAGCGCGATCGAGACGATCAGCCAGGCGTCACCGAGCACACCCATGTTGCTCGCCGTGGCGAACCCGAAGACGGGGACGACGACGCCGAACGTGGCGTAGACCCGGCAGATGCGGTGCAGCAGCCGGACGGCGGAACGGGCCTGGGCGTCCCCCGGCTCGGCGAGGGCCTTGCGCGCGCCGGCCGGGAACATGCTGGCGGCGACCGTGACGGGCCCGATGGCGACGATCGCGGCGAGGACGTGCACGGCGAGAAGGAACTTGGTCACGGGGTGACGCTATGGGCGGATCCGGACCCGCAGAAGTGGCAGTTCTGCCAGGGCTCAACGGATTCTCGCCAAGGGCCAAGGGCCAAGGGCCAAGGGCCAAGGCCTGGAGCTGGGGAGGAGGCCAGGGAAAGAGCCGGGAAGAAGCCAGGGAAAGAGCCAGCGAGGGAGCCGGCGAGGAAGCCGGCAAGCATCATGTACGTGCCTCACGCACCCTTGGCCAGATCCCGCCGCATGCCTACGCTCTAGCCATGCACACCGTGGCCGTACTGGCGCTCGACCAGGTCATCCCCTTCGACCTCTCCGCCCCGATCGACACCTTCGGCTGGGCCCGGCTGCCGGACGGCCGTGAGGCCTACCGGATCCGGGTCTGCTCGGCCTCGCCGGGCGACGAGGTGAGCGCGGGCCCGTTCACGCTGCGCGCCCCGTACGGACTGGAGGCCCTGGCCGACGCCGACACGATCATCCTGCCCGGCGTCGCCGACCCGACCGTCCCACTCCCGCCGGGCGTGGCGGAGGTGCTGCGCGCGGCGGCCGCGAACGGCACCCGGATCGCCTCCATCTGCGTGGGCGCCTTCGTCTTCGCCGCCACCGGCCTTCTGGACGGGCTGCGCGCGACCACCCACTGGATCGCGGCCCAGGACCTGGCGGACATGTATCCCGCCGTGACCGTCGACCCGAACGTCCTCTACGTCGACAACGGCCAGTTCCTCACCTCGGCCGGCGCGGCTGCCGCGCTCGACATGTGCCTGCACATGATCCGCAGGGACCACGGTTCGGCCGTCGCCGCGCACGCCGCCCGGATGTCCGTCATGCCGCTCGAGCGGGAGGGCGGGCAGGCCCAGTTCATCATCCAGTCCCGGCCACCGGTACCGGCCGGCGCCACCATGGAGCCGCTCCTCGGCTGGCTGGAAGAGAACGCGGACCGCGACCTGACCCTGGAGGACATCGCCGCCCACGCCGGCATGAGTACCCGTACGCTCAACCGCCGCTTCCGCGAACAGACCGGCACCACGCCCTTGCAGTGGTTGCACCGGGCCAGGGTGCGCCGCGCCCAGTACCTCCTGGAGACGACGACGTATCCCGTGGAGCGCATCGCGGCGCAGGCCGGGTTCGGCTCGCCGACGGCGTTCCGGGAGCGGTTCAAGCGGGTGGTGGGGACGAGTCCGTACGCGTATCGGCGGGCGTTTCAGGGCGTGGGGGGCGAGTCGAAGCCGGGGGCGGGGGTGGCGCTCGGGGCTGTGTCCGGGATGGTGCCAGGGGTGGCGCCCGGGATGGCATCCGGATCGGGGTCCGCCGCCGCGGCCTCGTAGGCGCGCAAGGTGTCGACGACCAACTGCCGCTGATCGGGCGTCAGTGGTGCCAGCGCCTGGCGCCAGGCGCCGGCACCGCGGGACAACCACGCGGAGATGGACGGACGTTTGCCGTCGGTGATGCTGACGATGCGGCGGCGCCGGTCGGTCGGGTCCTCGCGCCGCTCCAGGATTCCCTTGCCGCTCAGTTCGCCGACCATGAGGCTGACGGTGGTCGGCGCGACCTCGAGGCGGGCGGCCAGGTCGTTCACCGTCAGGGGGCCGTCGAAGAGCAGGTACGACAGCAGCGACAGGTGCCGCGGAGCCAGCGCCAGCGACTGGAGTTCCTCGGGCACGGGGATGCGCTTGGCCCGGCCGACCATGCGGGGCATGAGGAGCAGCAGCGCTCTGACGGCGTCGTCGACGCTCGTTGACATCGTCCATCCCTCTGATTAGCTTTGAGGTCAAAGATGCTTTGCCCTCAAAGGGAACTGGCATCATGCTACCGAGCGGCTTGTCGGCTCGCTCGCCGAGCCGCTTTCCGATCCACGTGAACGGAGATCCCCATGCCACACCTCACCGTGCAGATCCGCGAAGAGGCGCTCGATGGAGAGGTCGAGCCGAAGCTCATCCGGGAGTTGACCGAAGCGGTGGCCGCGGTGTTCGGCGACTGGGCGCGTGCGGTCGCCGTCGTGGATCTGTTCGGCGTCCCGGAGTCCCGCTGGGGTACCGGCGGCATACCCGGCGAGGCGCTCGCACCGGTCGTCACGCTGAACATGCGCGAAGGGGGACTGACCCACCCCGAGATCCCCGACGCGCCCGCCCGGGTGATCGAGTCCCTGACGGAAGGGGTGGTCGCGGTCCTCGGTGAATCCGTACGGAAGCACGTGACCGTGCTGGTCGTGGGCGTTCCGGCGGGGCGCTCGGGGGTGGGTGGGGAGGTCGTCTGAGGCCGGGCCCGCGTGGGCTCGGGGCGACTGTGCCGACGTACCCGATGGCAGCCGTCGCATGGGCCGCACGGGGGTACGGGCCGTACAGGGCGTATGGGCCGTACAGGGCGTACGGGCCGGCCGTACGGGCTCAGGCTCGCCGGTCGGCCACGACCCACGAGGCGAGGGCCACGGCCCCGGCGACGCCGAACACGGAGGGCCAGGCACCCACCTTCTTGGCCAGCGGATGAGACCCGGCGAAGGCGGCGACGTACGCGGCGGTCAGTGCCCCGGCGGCCTTCCCGCCGGCCTGCTGCCGCCACTGCTGCGCGGCCGCGGCTCCGGCAGCGGCCAGTACGACCCCGCCGAGCTGCCGCTTCTTGGTCCAACGAGCCACGCCGTACCCGCCGATGAGCCCACCCGCGGCCACCGCCGCGGCCGGTACCTTCGCCATTGCTGCCTCCTGCTGCTGCGTCTGTCGAACGAACCGAGGTTAACTCGCGTGCGGTGCCGGCCGACGGCCCCCTCGTCCAGTCTGCTCAGTGGCCGTTCTCCAGGTGGAGTTCGAGCAGGTCGACACCGTAGTCAAGTCCGGAGGACACGTGACGGTCGGCGGGTGATCGATCCCATGGTGTAACGGGCTACACCATGGAGTCGGGAGGGCGGTCCCTCGTGGCGGCGAGCGAGCGACGGGATCGTAGTCGGCAGAGATCGCAACAGATCCGCGGGCCTCGAGTCGCCCGCGTTTCCCTCCCGAAGGACAATTCCGTGAAGTCGCCGCTCGCCTCAGTGAAGTCGTTCGTCGCCAACCTGCTGCTCTGGTCGTTCTTCGTGGGCGGCCTCGCCGCGAGCTCCGCCTCCGGCGCCGTCCTCGACGGCACGGAGAAGGACGTGGCCACCTACTCCGGCATCGCCGTCTCGCTCCTGGCGGGCTCGCGCATCGCGAAGAAGCCGAAGATCAAGGCTTTCCTGTCGGCGCCGCCGGTGCTCTGGTTCCTGTTCCTGTTCAACGGCGTTGTGGCCGCGGTCTGTTACCTCACCATGGACGGCGCGAAGGGGATCATGGCCGCCGTCGGCATGGGCCTTGTCTCGCTGGGCGCGGGCGGCGGCCTCCTCGCGAGCCGCGGCAAGCGACCCGCGGCACCCGCGGCACCCGCGGCACCCGTGGCACCCGTGGACCAGCCCTGGGCCTGACCCGCCGATCAGCCGCTCACCGGGACCGGCTCCGGATGCCTCGCGCCGCAGCTCTCGTACGGGTTCCCGCCACTGCCCACCCGGAGTTTGCCCGGCCCGGCGTACCACTCGATCTTTCGACCTTCGACTCAGAGCCGACCCCATCAAGGATCAAGGAAGGGACCATTCCATGGCCACGAACCGCCGACGCGGACGCCGTACTGCCGCCATCGCCACTACCGTCGCCTCCGTCGCACTGACCGCCGGACTCGTCACCGGCTGCGACGACGTCGACAACTCCCTGGACTGCTTGCAGAACGCCGACACGATCGCCGACAGCATCAAGGCAATCAATGAGGCCGGTCTGGACGCGGCGAAAGACCCCGCGCGGACCGACGACTCCATAGACACCATCAACAAGAACCTCGAAAAGATCGAAAAGATCGACGAGACCGACGACAAGACGGACAACGGCAAGGTCGACAAGGCGGTCGACGACCTCAACAAGGCGATCAAGGACTACAACAAGGCCATCCTGAACGGCGACACCACGCCGGACTCCAGCAAGATCAACGACGCGGCCGACCACCTGAAGAACGTCTGCACGTCGTAACGGGGCTGCCTGAGCGAACCCGCGGCATGGGTGGGCATGGCTCGCCGCCCTTGACGGCGCGACTCAACGGTGGATGCAGGTCGGGGTGTGTTACGAGATGGCCCGGAGTCGGCCGTGGGGGCGGCGGAGTTGGTCGACGGCCTGGGCCGTCCTCTCGTCTGCCGGAAGGAAGACGACCAGTTGTTGGGCGTCCGAGGTGAGTTCGAGCGTTTCACGGATCAGCTGAAGTTCGTACCCGGACGGGTGGTTGAGCCGGAGAGCTCCACGTCGCGGGACCACGTGACGGTTCAGGCGGCGCGTGAAGTCGGGGCCGGCGACGGGGGCGAGTTCTGCGGTGAGCCACTCGGAAGTCTCGACGGATGGTCCGAGCCACAGGTCGAAGGCCTGCTCGTCCGCGACATCGTCCCAGTCGGCGAAGAACATCCGGGCGCGGGGGTCGGTGAAGACGTAACGGGTGAGGTTCGGGGGTTTGACGTCGAGCAGTCCGGTTCCGCTCGTCACCAACTGGAAGCCGGTGGTGTGAGCGAGGACGTCGCCCAGCCGGTTGGTCACCACGGCGATCCCCGGTTCAAGGAGGCGGAGTGTTTCCAGGACCGAAGCGCGAACCTCGCGGCGCGGTGGGGCGGGCTGGGTGTGAGCAGTACATTCGCCGCCAGTGATCTTCGCGAGGTAGCGCAGATGGTTGCGCTCCGACGGGGCGAGGCTGAGCGCATCGCCAAGCGCGTTCACCACCGCCACCGAGGGATTGCGATCACGGCCCTGTTCCATGCGGGTCAGGTATTCGACGCTGATGCCGGCCCGCGCCGCGAGATCCGAGCGCCGTAGACCCGGTGACCGGCGGCGGCCGCGATCCGGCAGTCCCAGTGATTCCGGTTGGATGCTGTCGCGCTTGGCCCGGATGAAATCCCCCAACGGCGAACCCATGCCATGAGGGTACGGCGCTGCCCGCTGAGCGGTGAGCGCTCAGGCTGGCCCTGTGGGGGCCAGCCTGAGCACGGTCTGGTTGGGCCCACGGTGCGGCCTGATCGTGGTGGGCATGGAGAAGAACAAGCACAAGCTGGTGATCATCGTCGGAAGCATCCGGGACGGACGGTTCGGCCCGGTTGTGGCCTCGTGGGTCGCCGAACAGGCTGGTATTCATGGTGCTTTCGATGTGGAAGTCGTCGATCTGGCCCAGATCGACATCCCGTTGGTACTGCCTGCGGCATCGCCGAAGTACGCCGGCGATGATTACCCCCGTCCGGCCGGGATGGCGGCACTGACGTCGGCTTTGGAGGGTGCTGACGCGTTCATCGTGGTCACGCCGGAGTACAACCACAGCTATCCCGCGTCGCTGAAGGCGGCCATCGACTGGCACTTCACCCAGTGGACGGCCAAGCCCGTCGCCTTCGTCAGCTACGGCGGTGCGGCGGGTGGCCGGCACGCGGTGCTGCACCTGGAGAACGTACTGACCGAGTTGCACGCGGTGACGATTCGCGATGGTCTCGCCTTCCCCAACTACTTCGCGGCGTGGCAGGACGGCCGTCCGCTCGATCCTGAGTCCTCTGGGTACGCCAAGACGGTGCTCGACCAGCTCGCCTGGTGGGCGGTCGCGCTCCGGTCGGCGCGCAATGCCGCTCCCTACCCGGGGTGAGCACGGCGACTGTGAAGCACCTCCCGCTCGGGCGCACCGATCTGCCGATCAGCCGGATCGCACTCGGCTGCATGGGGTTCGCGGATCCAGCGCACGGGGTCAACCCCTGGGCCTCGGAGGCGAGTGGCTTCCCGGCGGAGAAGCCGAGCCGCGTGGGCTCCCGCCGCGCGGCCGTCCTCATCCGGGTGTGAGTAGTTGAGGTACAGAAAGTGCCGCTGAGATTGATCTTGCTGGAGCTGGCCTACTTCGTCGGCGCTTCGAGCTGACGGGGGACGGCGCCGGCGCGTAGCTCGCGCAGGTCCGGGATGTGGTTGTACAGGGTGCCTGGGGAGATGCCGAGCAGCTTCGCGATCGAGGTGATGGAGCGGCCTGGGTCGGGCAGCAGGTCGCGGGCGGCGCGGATGATCTCCTCGGTGGCGACGGTGGGGCGTCCGCCGACGCGGCCGCGGGCGCGGGCGGCCGCGAGGCCCTCCTTGGTGCCGATGACGATCAACTCGCGGATGAACTCGGCGAGTGCGGCGAAGACGTGGAAGACGAGCCGTCCGCCGGGGGTGGTCGTGTCTAGGGACTCATGCAGCGAGGTGAAGCCGATGCCGCGCTCGCGCAGCTCGGCGACGGCGAGCTCAAGCGGTCAGCGCATCACCGCTGTTCAGAAGGTCAGCGTAGACCTCTGCCGGAGTGCGGTAGCCGTGGGTCCTGCGCGGACGGTGGTTGAGTTCGTGGGCGATGGCGTCGAGGTCGGCCTGGCTGAAGGTGAGGAGGTCTGCGCCCTTGGGGAGGTACTGCCGAAGCAGCCGGTTGGTGTTCTCGTTGGTGCCGCGCTGCCACGGGCTCCGCGGCTTGCAGAGGTAGATCGGCATCCTGGTCTCGGTGGTGATGGCCTGGTGCTCGGCGATCTCCCGGCCGCGGTCCCAGGTGAGCGTCCGCCGCAGTTGGGGCGGGATGCCGAGGAGGCTCCTGGTGAGGTGCGGGGTGACCTGCTCGGCCTTGATGCCGTCCGGCAACGCGACGATGGTCGTGTAGCGGCTGGTGCGCTCGACGAGCGTGGCAACCGCCGAGGGCCGGGTGCCCATCACGAGGTCGCCCTCCCAATGACCGGGGACCTTACGGTCCTCGACCTCGGCGGGGCGGGCGGTGATGGACACCATGCCGCGGATGATGCCCCGCCCGGTGGGCCGGCGGGCGATCTTCGGGCGGCGCATGGGCCTGCCTGACCGCAAGCGCTGAGTGAGGCTGCGGTCGATCGCATGGCGGCGACGCGGATCGTAGAGCGAGAGGTAGATCGCTTCGTGCGAGATCTGCATGGCCGTGTCACCAGGGAACTGGCGACGCAGCCACCCTGCGATCTGATCGGGAGACCAGCACAGAGCCAACTTGGCCTCCACCAGGGCGCGCAGAGCTGGTCGCTGGGCGAGCTTGGCCTGCTTGGGCCGGCGCCCGCGCGCGTAGGCGGCCGCATCGGCGGACGCGGCACGGTAGCGGTCCCGGCCGCCGTTGCGGGCGATCTCGCGGGAGACGGTCGAAGGCGATCTGCCCAGCCGCCTGGCCAACTGCCGGGCCGATTCCCCGGCGGCGATGCCACGGGATATCTCTTCGCGCTCGCTGCCGCTCAGATGCCGCTCTGATCGCCGCTGCGGGGTGAGGCGGACGCCGCCGCTCTGATACAGGAACCGACGGGCGTGCTGCATCGGTGCCCCGCCCGCCCGATCAAGCTGAACGACTGCCCCTCGCGCCAGCGTCTCCAGATCTCATCCTGCTGAGCTGGCGAAAACCCGTAGTCACGCACCTGCACCTCCACGATCACATGATCATCCGGGGGTGGTGCGTTGATCACTTGAGGGTGCCAAGGTTTGCTGAAGGGGCGTGCAGCCTCCGGCGGACCGGCTCCGCGGTCCGGTGCGTGGTCGATTCGATCGGGGTCGGCTCAGTGGGGTGCTGCATGACGCCTGCCTTAAAGCCCCGGCCCTGGTGTGCGGCATGTCCCAGGCCTTCCTCAGTGCGCAACGGCATAACTTCTTCCTCGCAAGAGGACTGTCCGTAACTGGCAGCGCCATGCGTCGTCTCACCAGGGAGTGAGTCATGCCTGTTCAGGCGAAGAAATTCGGTTTTGGTATGCCGTGGGAGTCGCTCTACGGATACAGCCAGGCAATCCAGGTCGGTGACACGGTGTACGTGGCTGGGCAGGTGTCCCATGACCGTGACGGCAACTTCGTGGGTGCCGGCGACTTCGAGCTCCAGGTCAAAACCACGCTGGCCAATCTGGACCTGGTGCTGAAGCACTTCGGGGCCGAGCGCAGCCAAATCGTGGAGAGCGCGGTGCTGGTGAGGAACCTGCGGGAGAACTTCGACACGACGGCACGCCTTCACGCCGAGTACTTCGGGGAGCACCGGCCCACCAGCACGGTCATGGGTGTCTCTGACCTGGCACTACCGGACCAGTTGGTGGAGATCGGCGCGCTCGTGCGTCTCGACGTGAAGCCATAGGTCGGAGTCGGCCTGGCTCCCCCATTCATCTGTCGGGCTGCCGTACCTCTCGTGCCGCTTCTGGCCGTAGCAGCGGCCAGAAGCATGGGTCCAATCTGTCTCTTTAGCCCACGCGGTCGAACTTCGGCGGTCGACCCGCCGCGTGAACCAAGCTTCTTGCGGTTGGGGAGCATCCTGCTGCCCAGGACCTCCTCTTCCGCGAAGCCCATACCGCGGACGCATTCAGCGACGATCCAGTCATGGACGAGCAGATGCGGGCCATCTATGACCTGGTCAAGTACGGCCAAACCGCCTTCAACCAGTCCCCGCTGCGCATCGTCCTGGTCCGTAGGCCCGAGGCGCGCGAGCGTCTGCCGGCGCACACATAGCCGAGGGCAACAATGCAGAGGCAGCCATAGCGCCGCTGTCCGCGATCCTCGCCACCGACTACGAGTTCCACGAGGAGCTGCCGAAGCTCGCGCCGTTCGCGCCCGACGCGAAGGACACGCACTTCGCCGAGCCCCCGCCGCTGTGAAACCTACCCAGACCAATCAGTCCACCAGTCCTTCAAAGGGCTGGCCTGGAACCACCTACTCACGAATTAGGAAGTCGCCATGTCCTACCCAGAGCCCCGCTACCTCGGCGAAAGGGGCCAGGTCAGCGCACTGTTCCGACCTGCACCCCCGCAGCCCGACACCGGCTCGGGCGGCACCAACATCAGCTACGTGGCCAAGCAGGAGAACACCAACGGCGAGTTCGGCCTGTACAAGATCGACATGGAGCCCAAGGCCATGGGCGCCACGGAACACTTCCACCGTACGATCTCCGAGTCCTTCTACGTCCTGTCCGGCGAGGTCCGGCTCTACAACGGCGAACGCTGGGTCACAGGAGGCGAGGGAGACTTCCTCTACGTACCGCCCGGCGGGCTCCACGCCTTCCAGAACGACAGCGACGGCCCGGTGTCGTTTCTGCTGCTCTTCACACCGGGAGCTCCCAGGGAGGAGTACTTCGAGAAGGTGGCGGAGTACTCACAGCGCAGCCGCGAAGAATTGAAAGCCTTCCGGATCAGGCACGACCAGTACAACACCGACTTGCTCGACGACTAGGCTGCACTGAGTGCTGCGGTCCCTGTATCACACGCCCGGGACTGCCCGAAAGCGGCCCGGCCGGTGCGGCCCGTCAGTCCCCGTCATCGGTGTCTTCAGGTGCGTCCGGGTCCCGGAAGGGACGCAAGCCCTGGCCGGGGCCGCTGGCCTTGATGTTGAACAGGTAGCGGCCCAGGAAGTTGATGTGCCGGTCCTTGAGCGGGGAGAGCCGTGCGACGTCCTCGTCCTTGATGTCGTGGCCGTCGGCGCGGAGCTGGACGACGGCGGCGTCCAGGTAGCGGGTGTTCCACAGCACAACGACGTTGAGGACCAGGCCGAGGGCGGCGAGCTGGTCCTCCTGGCCCTCTCGGTACGCCTGGCGGATCTGGCCCCGGCCGCCGTGGCAGATCGCGCGGGCGAGCCGGTGGCGGGACTCCTGCACGGTGAGCTGCCGGTTCATCAGCCGCCGGTAGGTGTCGTCGACCGGGTCGACCACCGCGAGCAGGTGCATGGTCTTGTCGATCCGTCCGTACTCGGCGAACGCGGCGCCCAGCGGGGTGGGGTGGCCCTCGCGGCCGAACATCCGCAACAGGTCGTAGGCCCGGACCTGGTTCGTGATGAGCGACCCCGCGACGCGGAGCATGTCCGGCCAGTGCGTTTCGATCCGCTTCAGGTTGACCTTGTTGCAGGCCACGGCCTCCAGCGGCCCGTACCCGGCAGCCTGGCCCTCACCGTCGGGCAGGTCGGCCCGCCAGAACCGCTGGTCGGCCAGGTCACGGAAGCGGGGCGAAGCGGAAGCCGAGCATCTTGTACAGGCCGAAGGCCATGTCGGAGTACGAGGCGTTGTCGGTCGCGACCATCTCCGGCTTCACCCCGCCGTCGAGGTTCAGCAGGGTGTCCAGCGTGTAGAGGCTGTCGCGCGGGGTGCCGCGTACGACCATCGAGCCGATGCCCGCGACCTGGTCGTTGACGGCGTTGAGCCAGGTCACGCCCCGTTCGTACCCGTAGTACTTGGGCGAGGGCCCGGTGTTGATGCTCTTGACCGGGACGACGAAGCGCAGGCCGTCGACGGAGGCGAGCAGCCCGCCGCCCCACACCTGGGCCAGCTCGATCGCGGACTGGGCGGTGATGAGCGCGGCGTTCGCCGCGGCGATGGTGTCGGCACGCACGTAGTTCTGGTCGACGTGGGACAGCCGCGAGCGCGTCAGTGCCTTGCTCTCCGGTTCGATGACCGGGGTCAGGCCGATATTGCAGCTCTGCGAGACCAGCAGCGCGACCAGGGAGACGAGCAGGTCCTCCATGCGGGTGCGCCGGTCGGAGACGTGGCCAAAGGAGTCGAGGACCGGTCCAGGAGTGCACTTCGAACAAGAGGTCCGGCAGGTCGATGCGGGGAAGCATCGCCTCCGTGGTGGTCTTCAGCCAGGTCAGCGACTCCGGCTCGCCCACCGCGCCGAGCTTGTCCACCGACAACTTGGCGCGTCCGCCGCCCTCGGGGACGACGACCTCCACCTTCGCCTCGTCGCCGGCCTCCTCCATGCGGTCGGCCATCTGCCGCCACGCCGCATCCAGCCCCCGCGTGAGCTGAGCCAGGTGCTCGCTAGCGTCCTCGGTCAGGGACAGGCCCGCGAGGACGTCCGCGCGCACTCCTCTACGCGCAACCCGTCAGCCGCATCGTCCGCCTCACCATCGACGACATCACCGACGACGGGACCACCGTTACCGTCCAACTGGGAAACCCGCCGTCCCCGCTGCCGGAGCCCGTCGCCGACCTGATGCGTGCCTACATCCGGTCCCGCCAGCACCTGCCCTACGCCAGCAGCAGAAGCGCACAGTGGCTCTTCCCCGGCCGCCAGCCCGGACAGCCCATGAACCCGGTCAGCCTCCAGGTCCACCTCCGAAAGATCGGCGTCCCGCCGCAGAGAGGCAGGACCTCCGCGATCCGCCAGCTCGTCCTCCAAGCCCCGGCACCCGTCATCGCGAAGGCGCTGGGCTACCACGACAAGACCGCCACCCGCCTGGTCACCGAAGCCGGAGGAACCTGGAGCCGATATGCACCCGGCGACCACACACGCTGACAGGAGCGATGTGGCTGCTCTGATGGGCCAAGCTCCCGCGACCGGCCCGATGTCAGTACCAGGTGGCAGGCTCTGCCTCCATGAACAAACAGCAGTTCTGGCAGCTCATTGAGGCAGCCCGCAATCAGGCGTCCAACCCGAGCGACGGCGAAGCGGTCGCTCGCAAGGCGACCTCGCTGCTGGCCTCCCGGCCGGTCGAGGAGATCGTCGCCGCTGAGCAGGTGCTGTGGGACCTGATGGTTGACTCTTACACCAATCCTCTGTGGGCCGCTGCTTACATCGCCAACGGTGGGTGCTCTGACGACGGCTTCGACTACTTCCGCGGCTGGCTGATCGCTCAGGGCCGTGAAGTCTTCGAGCGCGCAGTCGCTGACCCCGATGCCCTGGCAGAACTGCCCATCGTTCAAGCCTCCGCGGCCGACGGCATCGACCTGGAGGGTGAGGACATGCTGGGCATCGCCTGGAACGCGCACATCTCGGCGACCGGTGATCAGCTCCCCGCGAGCCCACCCACCATCCGCTACCCGGAGCTGGACCCCACCTGGAACTTCGATTTCGATGACCACAGCGAAATGACTCGCCGACTGCCCCGCTTGGCCGCTCTCTATCTGGAGTAAGCGGAAGCTCGCAGTCACAAGGCGAGGTCAAACAGCGGAGGGGATGACTCCCGAGCATCACTGTCCGTCCGCAAGGCATGAACACGTCTCCGCTGACGAATACGCGACACCTCAACATGCGGGCCTACCAATCCCAAGGCCGGATATCCGCGTCCAAGTCCACGTGCCATGGGTCGGAGACCTCGATGTCTGGCACCGGATCATCGCCGACGAGATCAGCGCCGACGGCACCATCACCCTCACCCTGCGCCGCTCAGACGCCTTCCACTACTAGGCAGTGAGGCGGGCACAGGCAGGAATCATGGACCTGGCCGCGAGCCGGATTCCGCCAAACCGTCATCTCCCAGCCACATTCTCTGTGAGGGCGTTGTAGCCAGTTGGGGGGCGGGTGGAGGATCGCGCGATGGCGATGTTGGAGACGATCCTTGCAACGGTCAGCGGCCTCGGCGGAGCCAGTCTCGGTGCTGCCAGCACCCTGTTGGTGCAGCGAGCGAGACGACGCGACGACGCTGCCGCGGCCACCCTCGCGGCGGAACGTTCAGCGCAGGCGGCCCGTGAAGCTGCTGAGCGTGAGGCCTCGCATGCTCGCGAGGCTGCTGAGTGTGAGGCGACGCGTGCCATCGAGGCTTATCTGCGGGAGTCGGAGCGTGCCGACGAAACGAGAAAAGCGGCTGAGTCCGCCATCACCCTGGAGATGCTCGCCACAGCTCGTGTGGCGGCCAGGGTGTGGCTGATTACCGCCGAGCGGGCGATCAGTGACCTCCAGCAAGGCCATGCTGCCGACCCTGAACGCTATGACGAACAGCTCCAGGCAGAACTGAAGGAGTTCACTTCGACGCTCTACCGCCTAGCAACTCGCGACCTCCGCTACCTGGGAAACTCAACGCGCGGTCAGCAGGACAATCGGGCGCTCGTAGAGCTGCTCTCAGAGACTTCTCAGCACCTCCGTGACGCCCTGCGCATCAACGCTGATGCCCGCCTGCCGCGGAACGAACTCGATGACCTCTTCCGTAAGGCACGTGATGCCTTCCAGACGACCAATGCCTTCCTCGTCGGCAACACGGAGGCAATCACCGGACGGCGGATCCCAGACGTTGAGAGAGTCATGCCGGCTCCTCGCGAGCATTGATCGGCCTGGGCAGGTGACGAGAACGAGCGCTAGGAGCTGTCCGGGCGATCTTCCTAGCCGAATACCGGCGTCACAAGGCGATCGGCCGGTACGCCAAGGCCTGGTCGACCACTTCCTCGGCCGACAACTCCCGCTCTGGCGGCCAGAAGACAGCGACCCGCCTGGTAACCGAAGCCGGAGGAACATGGAGCCGATACGCCCCCGGCGACCACCAGCGATGAAGCGCGGTACTCACGCTGGGTCCGCTGAGCCTCGTTTGTCCTCAACGTGGACGACGTGAAGCTCGGTGCCATCCCGGTGGCGCTTGGAACGTCCGAACAGTCCGACAGCGATCTGCGACTGATCCTGAGGCTCATCGGGGCCGACATAGTTAAGGACGTCGTTGTGATGCCCGGTGACGACCCATCCCTCAACGTCCTTGAGGTCGATCACCCCAAAGTCTCCTGCCGAAGATCCAGCATGCGCCGGGCCGAACTTCTTCAGGAGGTCAGTGGCCTGATCAGCAAGCTCCCCTTCCGGAGCGGTTAGCACGACACAAGTGCCATGCTCGAACAGCACCCACGACTTGCGAGGGTCGGCGAGAAGCCGCTGCCAGACGTCTATCAGTATCTCGGTGTTCACGCCGGTCATCATGCCGCAGAGCACTGACACAGGGTGACGATCGGCCGACGGCTACGGCGAATACGCGACTCCTGAACATGCGGGCCTACCAGTCTCACACCCGTCATCTGGGCACGCAGATGGCCGGAGGGGGCAGAACTGGCTCAGTCCGCCGTCATGGCGCGGCGGACGCTCTCGCGGAGCAGGGCGCGACGCTGCTCGTGCAGTTCGGGGGGCTCCTCCACGGTCGCCGCATAGACGTTGCTGACCGGTGACCATGCCATGGACATGGCGATAACCATGGCCATCACGTCGAACGGGTCTCCCTGACGCACCAGGCCGGCGGCTTGGGCCTCGGCGATGGCGCGCAGTTTGTGGTCGCCGAGGCGATCGGGGTCGTCGACCAGATGGCCGGCCGGGCGTCGCTCCAGGCGCGCCCAGGTGGCCAGTCGGATGAGGTCGGGGCGGCGGAGGTACTCGTCGTAGAGGCGTACGGCCCAGTCCGCGAGGTCGGTGGCGTTGATCGGGACGACATTCACGATCCGCTCCAGCGAGCCGAAGAAGATGGCGTCGAAGAGCCCTTCCTTGCTGCCGAAGTAGGCGTAGAGCTGCGCCTTGTTGGTGCGTGCGGCGGCCACGATCCGCTCGATGCGCGCTCCGGCGATCCCATGCTCGGCGAACTCCTGGGTCGCCACATCGAGGATGCGTTGGTGCGTCGCGGCTCCGCGCGAGGTCAGGGGCTGATCGGCCATGCTCCCACGCTATCAAACAGAACAGTTGGTTTGCCTGGCGTGCCATGGTGTGGCACCTTGAAATAGACCGAACAGTCTGTCTACGAGGCTGTCCAAAAGTCTGTCTGAAGGAGGCGCCATGAGGAGCACCGTTGGCTGGCAGGTGGAAGGCCCGTCGTCGACACTTCGGCGCACGCCACTGGAACGGCGCGACCTGCGCCCCGACGACCTCGCGGTCCGGGTGGACTACTGCGGTGTCTGCCACACCGATCTGCACGCCGTCAGCGCCCGGGACGGCGAAGCGGGCCAACCCCTGGTGCCGGGACACGAGTTCACGGGCGTGGTGACCGAGACCGGACCCGCGGTCACCCGCTTCACCGTCGGCGACCCGGTCGCGGTGGGCAACATCGTCGATTCGTGCGGCGAGTGCGCCATGTGCCGGGCCGGCCAGGAGAACTTCTGCCACGCCTTCCCGACCCTGACCTACGACGGCATCGACCGGCACGACGGATCGACCACCCTGGGGGGCTACTCCCGCGAGTACGTCGTCCGCGACCGCTTCGCCCACCCTCTCCCCGCCGGTCTGGATCCGGCCGCCGCCGCTCCTCTGCTCTGTGCCGGGATCACCGTCTGGGAACCGCTGCACGCCCTCGGTGTGGGGCCGGGGACCCGCGTCGCCGTGGCGGGACTGGGCGGCCTGGGCCATCTCGCGGTCAAGATGGCCGTGGCGCTCGGCGCCGACACCTCGGTGGTCAGCCGCTCACCGGACAAGGGCAACGACGCTCGTCGTCTCGGCGCCCACGGTCTCCTCGTCTCCACGGACCCGGAACAGATGGCTGACGCCCGCGACCGGTTCGACGTCGTCATCGACACCATCTCCGCCCCGCACGACCTCGGCCCTTACCTGCGCCTGGTCGCCATGGACGGGACGCTCAGCCACCTCGGACACCTCGGCCCCGTCACCGTGGAGACCATCGACCTGCTCCTGGGGCGCAAGAAGCTCAGCTCCGCAGGCAGCGGCGGCCTGCCCGCGACCGCCGCCATGCTGGACTTCTGCGCCAAGCACGGCATCACCGCCGACATCGAGCTGCTCCCCTCGGCGCGGGTGAACGAGGCCCTCGACCGTCTCCGGCGCAACGACGTCCGCTACCGCTTCGTACTCGACATGTCCGACCTGGGCTGAACGACGAGGACCAGGAGCCGCGGTACGTCCGGGGTCTCCCTATTGAGTTGCCGGTCTTCCGACTTCATGTTGTGCCGGCGGTTCTCGCCCTTGCGAGTGCCCCGTGGCAGCGCGATGTCCGGCTGCGGCCGGAGGAGTTCGAGGACCTGAACGGCCCGAGACGCTCCTCGCCTCACTTCGTTGGCGCCGGCGCAGCTCGCTCGTCCTGCGCGACGAGGAGGAGGACGGGGCCCCGCCGCACCGCACCAGCATCGACCTGGACGGAGGCACGGTGGTGGTGCGTCTCCCCTGAGGCGCCACGACTGCCGCAACCCGGGTGACGTGCCCGCCGCGCGCGCCGGAAAACCAGGTGCGTGCGGCGGGCACGCCACCTACCGTGCCGGGCATGCGCGTCGTTTTCACCAAAGGCCCCGGTACGAGTTACGACATCGCCGTGCACCGCGAGACCGGTGCCGAGCTCGCCCCGCGCAACGGGCCCGGCGGGCATCCGTATCTCCCGCACGACCTGGTGCACTTCCTCGTCGAGGCGGAGGCGGGGATCAAGCTCGGGGTCTACGGGCGGCTGGCCGCCGGTGACAACGGCTTGTTCTGGCCCGCCGACGCCGCGGAGCGCGCCAAGGCCGCCCGGCGCCGCAAGTCGAAGCAAGTGAGGTCGTCCCCCCAGGCGAAGGCCGACATGGCCAGGTCGGAGGAGCTGGCGGGCATCGCCGTACCCGTGTGGGAGGTGCGGCACGGCCACGCGCGGGAGCTGCCGGCGTATGTGACGGCGGGGGAGATCCCTCCGGTGGTCGACCGGATCGTGTCCCGGTTCGACGACTACGCCGACCGCTGGCACACGCTGCCGGTCGGAGGTTCGCTGACTCTGACGTGGTGACGCCGACTCAGTCCGCCCAGTCCGGATGCCACTCGATGATTCCTACTGACGCGGCCCCTCATCGAGCCACGTCGCGAGCTTGGCCTGCAGGTGGGGACCGAGCCGGCAGTCGTAGCCGGAGGGCCCCCTTGGAACGCAGCGCCTCGCGCCCGCCCGTCCTCCAGGCGCGGTGCCACTGGTAGACCGACTTCTCACTCACCCGTAACTCCCGGGCGATGTACGGGACTTCCACATGCTCCTCGAAGAGGTCAACGGCCCGCATCCGTACCTCTTCCCGGCGCCTGCGCTGCTCGGCGGTCAGCCCGCCCCCATCCGGATACCGCATGCCTCCGGCGTACCAGCTCGGCCGGACCACATCACCGGTCCCGACACGCATCCGGACCACGAGACGCCGAAATCAGATAAGCGAGGACGGACCTCGCGCATCTCCTCAGGTGTCACACCTGATCCAAGATCACCCGCCGCCCGCTGGAGGGAAGTTGGGGTACCTGACGAAGCCCTACGAGTAACTCTTAATTTAGGAATTATTATTGACGCCCGCCGGTAACCGCTGCAAGATCCTGGAAACAATCCGCAGGCACGCAGGCAGTGACTGGTCCGAAGACCGACCGCCGCACCCTCCGCGAGGGAGCGGTACCTCAGACTCACGACCAGGACGGGTCGGCACGCCTGATCGATCGGACAGCGAAGGTTCCGATGTGAAACGACATCTCACCGTCCTCCTCGCCCTCCTGACCGGCTTGCTGGTCGTGCCGGCATCCGCCCACGCCGGCCCAGCGGCCGGCACTGTCGCCGTCACGGCGCCGGCACCTCAGGAGGTGCTGAGCCCGACGCCGTACATGGGCTGGAACACCTACTACGCGCTGGGTGGCGATCCGACCGAGGCCGAGGTCAAGTCGATAGCCGACTTCCTGGTCAGCAGCGGTCTGCGCGACGCCGGCTACGAGTACGTCTGGATCGACGGCAACTGGGCGGCGCCGACGCCACGCAGTTCGGCCGGCGACCTGGTGCCCAACCCGGACCAGTTTCCGAACGGGCTGAAGCCGCTGGTCGACTACATCCACTCCAAGGGCCTGAAGGCCGGCATCTACACCGACGCCGGCCCGTACATCCCGGGCAAGTGCGGACTCGGCAGCCACGGCTACTACCAGCGCGACGCGGACCAGTTCGCCGCCTGGAAGTTCGACGCGGTCAAGGTGGACTACCTCTGCGGGATCGCCGCGGACCTCGACCCGAAGACCGTCTTCACCGAGTTCGCGCAGGCGTTGCGGAACAACGCCGGCGGGCGCCCCATGATCTTCAACCTCTGCAACCCGGTGACCTCTCCGGACTGGGGCAACTACCCGGAGGAGCAGCAGTCGACGTACTCCTGGTCCTATGCGCCGGGGATCGCGCAGTCCTGGCGGACGTACACGGATGTGGGTTTCGTCGGGGAGATCAAGTTCAAGGACGTCCTGCGGAACTACGACGCGAACGCGCGGCACCCCGAGGTCGCCGGACCGGGGCACTTCAACGACCCGGACTACCTCGGACCTGAGCTGGGGATGACCGACGAGGAGTTCCGTACCCAGATGACGCTCTGGTCGGTGGCGGCCGCGCCGCTGGTGATCGGCAGCGACGTCCGGAAGCTCAGCAAGACCTCGCTCGGCATTCTCGCGGACCGCGATGTACTCGCCATCAACCAGGACACCGTCGGCGTCCAGGCCGTCCGCGTCGGCCCCGCCGGCACGACGGAGACCTGGGTGAAGCGGCTGGCCAACGGTGACCGTGCCGTGGTGCTGCTGAACCGGGGAGACAGCCCGGCGACCGTGACCACGAAGGCGCGGTCGGTCGGTCTGTCCGGGGATCGGTTCACCCTGAAGAACGCCTGGACCAACCAGGTCACCGAGAGCGCCGGCACCATCAGTGCCGCCGTCCCGGCCCACGGCGCGGCCCTGTTCCGGGTCAGCCCGGCAACGGGCAAGCCCGGTGTTCCGCACGTCGTCGCCGGCCTGCCGCAGGTGACGCAGGTCGGTGGCGACACGGTGCCGGCCGGGGTCGCCCCGGTGGTCGCCGGCGGCGACCAGGCCCGGGTCGAGGTCACTGTCCGTAACGACGGTGCGCAGCCGGTCTTCGCGCCGCAGGTCGAGCTGAAGGTGCCCACCGGCTGGACGGCCCGTCCGCTCGGCAAAGCGCCGAAGCTGCTGGACTCCAACCACTCCGTGAATCTCGCCTTCACGGTGACCCTGCCGGCCAACGCCGCGCCGGGTAGCACCCCGCTGACCGCCACCACGTCGTACGAGGTGACGGGCAAGGGACGACTGCGGCAGGAGACGGCCACGGCGGTGGTTGTCGCACCGGCGGCGCCGGACGGCGACGTCGTACTTTCGCACCATGACTGGATCAGCGCCACCAGCGGGTGGATGAGCCCTACGGTCGACATGAGCGTCGGTGGCTGGTCGCCGATCAGCATGCTCGGCCAGGTCCACCCGACCGGTATCGGGGTCGCCTCGCCCTCCACGATCCGCTACTACGTCGGCGACCAGTGCAGCCGGCTGACTGCGACCGTCGGCATCGACGATGCGGTGCGCAACGTCGGCCCGGACGGCGGCACGTCGACCTTCCAGGTGATCGGTGACGGCCGGGTGCTGTTCGACAGCGGTGTGCTGACCCGCGACGACATCCGCCAGGCCGACATCGACCTGACCGGCGTCCGCGTGCTCGACCTGGTGGTCGGCGACGCCGGCGACGGCGGCTACAACGACCGCGCCAACTGGGCCGGTCTGAACGCCACCTGCTGATTCGGCTCGGCCGCACCCAGGTGACACCTCACCTGGGTGCGGCCGATTCGCCAAGACTTTGAGACGCCGTGGCGCGGTTACGCGCCACGGCGTCGTGATGTCGGGTCGGCCCCGATGGGGAGCGGACGGCGTCAGGCGCGCCGCAGCACAACGAGTTCGGACCGACACCTCCCCTGATCAGACCCGTGACGCACGCACTCGACGCGGTTCACGCATTCGGCCTACTCGAACCGTCCAT